>NZ_CAAAFT010000129.1:13021-14268 GCF_900634765.1 Candidatus Protofrankia californiensis
GTGTGCGGGCGGCGCGGCGCCAGGACGGGACGTGGCTGCTGTCCGGTCTGCTCCGCGTCGACGAGGTGGCGCAGACCGTTGACGTCCGCCTGCCGACGGACGAGGCGTACCAGACCCTCGGGGGTCTCATTGCGGACCGCCTCGGCCGGGTGCCGGTCACCGGCGACGTGGTCGAGGTCGACGGCGTCACCCTCACCGTCCAGCTGATGGACGGCCGGCGCGTGGACCGGGTCCGCCTGATTCCTCCGCACGTCCCCGCGGGCGGCGACCATCCCGCGGGCGGCGACCATCCCGCGGATGGCGACCGCCCCGTGGGCGGCGACCGTTCCGGGGATGCGCACCGCGACCCCGCCACCCCGGACGCGATGGGCGCGCTGCGGTGAACGTCCTGCTCGCTGTCTTCCTCACCGTCGTCCTGCTCCTTGCCAACGCCTTCTTCGTGGGAGCCGAGTTCGCGCTGATCTCGGCTCGCCGCAGCGCTGTCGAACCCCTGGCACAGGCGGGTTCGGCCCGCGCGCAGACCACACTGCGGGCGATGGAGGAGGTCTCCCTGATGCTGGCCGGCACCCAGCTGGGCATCACGATCTGCACGCTGGGGCTCGGCTCGCTCGGGGAGCCCGCGGTCGCGCACCTTCTCGAAGGCCCGCTGGAGTCGGCCGGGATGCCGGAGGTCCTGCTGCACCCGATCGCTCTCGCCGTCGCCATGACGACGGTCGTGTTCCTGCACGTGGTCATCGGCGAGATGGTTCCCAAGAACATCGCACTGGCCGGGCCGGACCGCAGCGCCCTGCTGCTCGTCCCGCCGCTGGTCGGTGTCGTCCGCTACCTGCGCCCGGCGATCGCCGGCCTGAACGCGACCGCCAACCTGAGCCTGCGCATCGTCCGGGTGGTGCCGAAGGACGAGGTGGCCAGCGCCTTCACCCGCGACGAGGTCGCCGGCTTCGTCGAGGAGTCCCGCCGGGAGGGACTGCTTGACGCGGACCAGCACGGGCTGCTGTCCGGAGCGCTGCACTTCGACGAACGCAGCGCGCGCAGCGTCCTGCTGCCCCTCGACAGCCTGGAGACGGTTCCGGTCGAGGTCACGCCCCGGGGTGTGGAGGCGGTGGCCGCCCGGACCGGGTTCTCCCGTTTCCCGGTTCGGGCGGCCAGCGGCGAGCTCACCGGATACCTGCATCTCAAGGACGTCCTGGAAACCAACCCGCAGAAGCGGTCGGCGCCGGTCCCCGCCAAGTGGGTCCGTCCGCTGG
>NZ_CAAAFT010000129.1:14293-15921 GCF_900634765.1 Candidatus Protofrankia californiensis
CCTGGAAACCAACCCGCAGAAGCGGTCGGCGCCGGTCCCCGCCAAGTGGGTCCGTCCGCTGGCCAGGGTCGGTGCCGACGACCGGTTGGCGGCGGTGCTCGCCACGATGCAGCGCAGTGGGGCGCACCTGGCCCGGGTCACCGACCGGGAGGGAAGGATCCTCGGGGTCGTCGCGCTGGAGGACGTCCTGGAGGAGCTCGTCGGCGAGATCCGGGACGACGACCAGCCGGCCGCCCGGTGACGTCCATCGTGATCGCGGCGTCCTCGGCCCGTTAGCCTTCGTCCATGGCAGGAACCGAAGCGGCCACGGTCGTCGTCAGCTTTCCGGACAAGCGCTGGATCGACCTGGTCGGCCCGATCCCGACCGTCCGGGCTGTGGTGTGGGACGCCGAGTCCGACCCGGTGCGGGCGGGTGCGGTGGATGCCGAGTTCCTCGTCCCCCCGTACCTGAGGCGGGCGGACTGGTCCCTGGTCAACCGCCTTCCTCGGCTACGGGTTGTGCAGACACTTACCGCGGGTTACGAGGACGCCATAGCGAACGTGCCCCCATCGGTTACTTTGTGTAATGCGGCAGGTGTGCACGACGCTTCCACGTCCGAACTGGCCGTAGGGCTCATCCTGGCGCAGCTGCGGGGAATCCCGGCCGCCGTCCGCGCGGGCAGCGCATCCCGGGGCCGCTGGCAGCCGCACACCCTCCGCTCGCTGGCGGACCGGCGGGTGCTTGTGGTGGGCGCCGGCGGCCTCGGGTCGGCCATCGCAGCCCGGCTCGAGCCGTTCGAGGTGTCGCTGACCCGCGTCGCAAGCCGGGCCCGTGATGACGAGCGCGGTCATGTCCACGCCGTCGCGGAGCTGCCGGCCCTGGTCTCGCAGCAGGACGTGGTCGTCCTGGCCTGCCCGCTCAACGAGGGCACCCGCGGTCTTGTGGACGCCCGGTTCCTCGCCGCCATGCCCGACGGCGCGCTGCTGGTGAACGTCGCCCGGGGTGCGGTCGTCGACACCGACGCCCTGCTCCGCGAACTGTGTGACGGGCGGTTGCTGGCGGCTCTCGACGTCGTCGAGCCGGAGCCGCTGCCCGACGCACACCCGTTGTGGTCCGCGCCCGGTGTGTTGCTGACCCCGCACCTGGGCGGCAACACCAGCGCGTTCAAACCCCGTGCCGCCGCGTTCCTCCGGGACCAGGTCATCCGGTTTGCCGGGGGTCGTCCGCTACGGGCAGTAGTCGCTGGACCGGTCGACCTGTACTCGCCATCCTGATGGTCGTCATCCCGCTATCGGACGGGCGGTCACCCCTGTCGGCCGGCCCTCTGGACCGGCCCGGCGAGACGACGAACATCCCTGTTCTGGGGTGAGTGACGGGACTTGAACCCGCGACACCCGGGACCACAACCCGGTGCTCTACCAGCTGAGCTACACCCACCATGTGCTGAAATCCGCGTACTGAAACCGCACCTGAGAGCGAGCTGTCAACGGCCGTACACCCATGACCGACCGGCGCAACTGTTCAGGTCCGGCCCATAGTACCGGTCGATCGCCCTTCTGGCGAAGTAGTTTGCGGTGTCGCGTCGGCGAGTCCGGGCTGTGTTCCGATGGGGGTTCCGACGGGGGTTCCGACGGGGTTCAGATGGCGG
>NZ_CAAAFT010000129.1:15985-23391 GCF_900634765.1 Candidatus Protofrankia californiensis
GTCCGGGCTGTGTTCCGATGGGGGTTCCGACGGGGGTTCCGACGGGGTTCAGATGGCGGCTGCGGGTGGGGCTTCCGTGACTTCCGCCGGGGTGAGGCCTGCCGGGGTGATACCCGCCGGGGTGACGTCTGCCGGGGTAAACGGTGTGCCGCTTGCGTTACCGTCCGCGCTGATCTCCCGTGCCGCCGCCCGGGCCGACTCGCTGGTGGGCCCCGGATGCGGCACGAAGATCACCTTTCGGTAGTAGCGCAGTTCGTCGATGCTTTCCTGGATGTCGGCCAGGGCGCGATGCCCACCGCGCTTGGGCGGTGCCGCGTAGTAGGCCCGCGGGTACCAGCGCCGGGCGAGTTCCTTCACGGTCGACACGTCGACCATCCGGTAGTGCAGGTAGCCGTCGAGTGTCGGCATGTACCGGGCAAGGAAGTTACGATCGGTGGCGATCGAATTACCGCACAGCGGGGCCTTGCCCGGGTCCGGAACCTGGCTGCGGACGTACTCGAGCACCTGCTGTTCGGCTTCGGCCATGGTCAGCGTCGATGCCCGCACGGCCTCGGTCAGACCCGAGGTGGCGTGCATCTGCTGGACTACGGCATCCATCCCGGCCAGGGCGGTCTCCGGCGCGGACACGACCACGTCCACGCCTTCGCCGAGAATATTCAGTTCGCTGTCGGTGACCAGGCAGGCGACCTCCAGCAGGAGATCGGAGGCGGCGTCGAGCCCGGTCATCTCACAGTCGATCCAGACGAGGCGATCCATATCTGGTTGACCCTAGGGTCTCCGGGCCGGGACGTCACGCGCGGGCCCGCCCTTTGCCAGGCGTGGGTTGCCCGTCGTGGGTTGCCGGTCGCACCGTGATCACAGCCAGGTCGGGGAGGAAGCGCCAAGAGAGCGCGGAGGGTGGGACCATGTGCGCGGGCCGCCGTCCAGCCGCAGGGGCGGAAGCACATAGGTCAGCCGCCCGGCGTGACTGTCGATCGTGTCGAGCCACGGCGTCGCGTCGACCGGACGGACGTCTGCTGGACTGGTGAGCGTGTCCGTGGACGCCTTCGTGGACGTGTCCGTGGTGCCAGCCGCGGCTGTGCTGCCGCCGGCGTCCTCGCCGGCCTTCGCGCGCGCAAGCAGCCAGGTGGCGGTCTGGGCAAGCGACAGCTGGGCGTGCCAGGAACCGGATTCCCGATGGCGCAGGGTGAGGGCACGTAGGACCGCCGCCGCCGTCAGGTAGCCGGTGGCGTGGTCGAGCGCCTGGGCGGGCAGCACCCCGGGTCGGGTGCTGCCCGGATCACCGCCGGCTTCTGTCGTGGCTATGCTCGTGGCGGCCTGGACGAGACTGTCGAACCCGCGCCGCCGGGCCCACGGCCCGGTCGGTCCCCATGCGTTCAGCGTCGCCACCACGATCCCGGGATGCCGCTCGTGCAGCGCCTGCGGTGACAGCCCGAACCGGTCCAGCGCCCCGGGGCGGTAGCCGGTCACGACGACATCCGCGGACGCCACGAGCTCCTCGAACATCCGCCTGTCGGTCGGGCGCCCGAGGTCGAGAAAGGTTGATCGCTTGCCCGGGCCGGTGTCGAGGTGCTGGGCTGGGATCTCGGGCAGCCGCGGACTGTCGACCCGCAGGACGTCGGCCCCGAGAAAGGCGAGGATCCTGGTGCCGACTGGGCCGGCGATGACCCGGGTCAGATCGAGGAGGCGGATCCCCGCGGCGGGCAGACCGGTCTCGCCGGTCGGGCGGCGGCTCCCGCGGGATGCCTGCTCGTCTCCCCAATGCTGCATCCTCATCAGGGGCAGCCCGGCAAGGGCCCGCCCCTGTGGGTGTCGTTCCCATCCGGCGGGGTCTCGCACGGCCGCGGCCACGCCGCCATGCGCCACCACGCGATCCTCGACCTCGGCCGCGGTCAGCGTGGCCACTGCCGCGGTGACCGCGGCCGTCGGGTCAGCCGTCGTGTCGGCGATCCCGAGTGCCGCCCGCAGCCGGGCGCGATGATGCGGGTAGTTGCCATGCAGCCGCACCCAGCCGTCCGCTGCCGGCAGGAACGCAGACAGCGGATCCATGCCGACCTGCGGCCGTCCGTCGAGGCGCAGGTGCCGTTCGCTGGTGAAGGCCGCGGCCACCGCGCCGCTGTCGATTGTCAGGGGTTCCCTGCGCCGTGGGCCCGTCCCTGTGCGTACGGCGCCGAGCTCGCTGGCCGCGAGCCCGACGACGGCGACTGTCGCCTGGGCAAGCGCACTGACCGGCAGCCGCGACGGCAGGGTCCGCGGCGAACCGATGATCGTCACTGCGTCGTGGTCGGGAAACTCGCCGCCAAGCGCCTGTGAGGCTTCAGCGATCAGTTCCCGAACATGGCGACGGTGCGACTGATCGCTCGTTGCCGGCCCGCTGCCGTGCCCGGACGTCGGCATCTGCGCCCTCTCTGCGACATCGCGTGTACGGCGAGCCGGCGAGCGAATCGGGCCGCTGCACAGGTCTGCGAGGACCCGACCCGTTCGGTTTCAGTGGCGCCAGGCCGGACGCCCCGGTGGCCGGACCGCCACCCGGCGGTGGCGATGACTGTCACGGGGACGTTGACGGCTTCGGAGCCGCCCTGCTGCTCGCAGGCGCTCTTGTCGCAGGAAATCCGGTCGACTGCAGCTGCGGTCCACGGCCCCGACGGTAGCGGTCCAGCCGGCCTTCGAGGCCAGTTGTCACAAACCATTAACTTTACCGGCGGCGTGTTGGGCACCTTCACCCCCCCAAGGGATGAGGCCTCGAGGGATGAGGGACGTGGAGCCCGGCCATGCTCTGCGCGGTTCCCGTGCGCTGCCGCCGATTCGTTGAGCCTGCACCGGCACGGTGACTGGTCAACGGGTACTGTGACGGTGTGGACATGTTCGACACGCGGTAGTTGGTCCGTCGGGATGTCCTGCCGGTGCCGCCTCACCGGGTCTGTTCGGGCGGCCTCCGGCGGTACGGATGATCATGATCGCGCAGTCCTTCGGCCGGTCGGGGTCTGGTAACTGGAGGTTCGGTCAATCAGCGCACATGACCGCTACGACGTGTCGGCCGGTGATCGTACCTGGGACGTCCCCATGGCCGGCAGTGCCCGGTTTTCCTGGGACTACGCCGACGGCCGGGCTCGCCTGCTGGCTCTCTACCAGCAGGGCAAGGACAAGCAGTGGGACGCGTCGAGCAGGATCGACTGGTCGCAGGACGTGGATCCCCACCACCCGCTGGGATCATCGGATGCGACGGTTCCGATCTACGGGCTTCCCCTGTGGGACAAGCTCGGCCCGCGGGAGCGGGGTGAACTGCGCCAACACCTGATGGCCTGGCAGTTCAGCCAGTTTCTGCACGGCGAGCAGGGCGCGATGATCTGCAGTGCCCGGATCGTCGAATCCGTCCCGGACATGGACGCGAAGTTCTACGCCGCAACCCAGACGATCGACGAGGCCCGGCACGCGGAAATCTACTCCCGCTTCCTGACAGAGAAGATCGGTATTCTGTATCCGATCAACCGCGAGCTGCAGTCGCTGCTGGACACGACCCTCAGCGACAGTCGGTGGGACATGCCGTACCTGGGCATGCAGGTGCTCATCGAAGGTCTCGCCCTGGCCACCTTCGGCGTCCTGCGGGACGTCGCCACAGCGGCGTTGCCCAAGCAGATTCTCTCCTACATCATGCAGGACGAGGCCCGGCACGTGGCGTTCGGACGGCTGGCATTGCGCGACTACTACGCGCAGCTCAGCCGTCGGGAGCTCGACGAACGTGAGGAGTTCGTCGTCGAGAGCTGCTGGCTCATGCGTGACCGGCTGCGCGGCGCTGAGGTCTGGGAGAACCTCGGCTTCGACGTGGACGACTGCCTTGCCGCGGTTGAGACCTCCGAGTACATGCGGGCTTTCCGCAGGCTGCTGTTCAGCCGGATCGTGCCGTGCGTGAAGGACATCGGCCTGTGGGGGGATAAGGTCCGCACCGCCTACTCGCAGATGGGCGTGCTCGACCTGTCCGATTTCGATCTTTCCGAGCTGATGCGCAGGGATGCCGACATCGCCGACGACCTCGACCGGGCGCGAGCGCAGGATGCCGAACTCGCCAGACGCAGGGAGCAGGTGGCGGAGACGATCGCCGCGGCGATCTGACCCGAGCGTCTGACCGGCCGGGTGGGAGCGGCTGGGTGCGTGAGCGTCTGACCGGCCGAACATCTGAGTGCCTGAGCGGCCGAGCCACTGGTCGGCCGGTCGGCCGCTGCGCCGACCGCGCCGCCGGGAAGCGATCCGGGCGATCCGGAGTTATCCTCTTCCAGTAGTTGCATAGGCAACAAAGCTCTGGGAGGGACAGTATGCCTGCCGTCACCGCCGACACAACCAGCCTGCCGCGCCTGGCCGCACCCTTGCCCGGCCGGGTGGAGCGTCCCGTCCGGTCGGTCACGACCGCACCGTCGGGCCACGAGGGCGAGGGCTTTCCCGTCCGCCGCGCCTTTGCCGGGGTTGATCTCGCCGATCTCGATCCCTTCGTCCACATGGACCAGATGGGCGAGGTCGACTATGCGCCCGGTGAACCCAAGGGCACGCCCTGGCATCCGCACCGCGGGTTCGAGACCGTGACCTACATGATCGACGGAACGTTCCAGCATCAGGACTCCCATGGCGGAGGCGGGGTAATCACGGATGGAGCGACCCAGTGGATGACCGCGGGCGCCGGCATCCTGCACATCGAGACCCCGCCCGAGCAGCTCGTCGTCAGCGGTGGGCTCTTCCACGGCATCCAGTTGTGGGTCAACCTGCCGGCACGGGACAAGTTCAGCCCACCGCGCTATCAGAGCATCGAAGGCGACCAGGTTGCCCTGCTCGCGTCGCCGGACGCGGGCGCGTTGCTGCGGCTCATAGCCGGTGACCTTGCCGGCGACACGACCGGCGACACGACCGGTCACCGCGGACCGGGTATCACCCACACCCCGATCGCGGTGATGCACGCGACCCTGTTCCCGGGCGCACGGCTGACGGTCCCCTGGGAGCCGGATTTCAACGCGCTGGCCTACGTTCTTGCGGGCTCGGGGCGGGCCGGCGGCGAGGGCCGGCCGATCCGCACCGGGCAGCTCGCGGTGTTCGGACCCGGTGACCACCTGACGCTCGCGGCCGATGACCGGCAGCCCGAAGCAGGCGCACTGCTGGAGGTGCTGCTGCTCGGCGGGCAGCCGATCCGGGAGCACGTCGAGATGTACGGCCCGTTCGTGATGAACACCAGGGACGAACTACGCCAGGCGGTGGCGGACTACCAGGCGGGCCGCCTCGGTGTCATCCCCGCAAATGCTCTCATGCCGCACCGGGCCGTCCGCCGGTCGGGCTGAGTGGACGCGAAATCTGTGGTTGATCGATTATCGGCGGTTAATCAGGGAATCGAGTCTTCTTTCGGTAATGACGGAGATCGGTATACGGTGCAAAAACAGGTGCAGATGCAGGTGCAGATGCAGATGCAGATGCGATACATATCCGTGTTCCGGCGTGCACGCTTTGAACTCATCATGTATCAAAAATACGGAGCGTGACGAGTCCGCGCCGATTGCGGCCTGCTGGTGGCTGCTTATACCATGCATGTTTACCTGGCGGACTTTTCGCCGTCCTCTCGACGTCTTTGGCTGGGTGTCGAGAGGGTTCGGCGTGCTGTCGCGGCGAGACGGTGTTGAACTATCGGTGCAGGAGCGTTCCACGTAGAAGTAACCCCTCTTTAGTGATCCAGATACCTCGGGCGCGGTAAGAACATGATCCCTTTGGCCTTGACCCTTTGGGATCATGGTTCTGGTGGCCCTGCCCACCCGGGTCCTGGAAGACCAAAGGCGCGATAATGATCCTTTCGCGCCGCTGGAGGCCCGGATCCTGGGTCACTGAGTGGGTGGTTCAGGATGAATAGGCGTCGTGGTGCCAGAATGTACCCCGCCGACGTGATAATGGGGGATGACCGCTTGACGACGTCAGTCCATGCCGCTGGCCGGCTACGGTTGATCGGAGCGGGACGGGTTGTGCTGTTGGCGGCGGCCGTATTTTTCGCCGTCACGGCACTCGCCGGTCTACGGGATGCGTCATCCACCGTCAACCAGATCGACAGGTGGCTGGGCAACTGCTTCAGTGTCGTCGCCGGCGCCTTTTGTATGTTGCGTGCGATTCTGGTCCGCGGCGAGCGGCTCGCCTGGGCCGCACTCGGAACCGGTCTGGTGTTCTACGGCGCCGGCACCATCTATTTCACCGAGATCACAAGTCGGGTTGAAGCACCGTCGCCGTCACCTGCGGACATCGGCTGGCTCGTGTTCTATGCGGCCACCTGCGTTTCTGTGATTCTCCTGCTACGTAGACGTGTCACCCGGTTCCATCCCAGCGTGTGGCTTGACGCTCTGGTGGGTGGCCTCGGCGTGGCGGCACTGGCGAGCGGGCTTGCCGCGGCCGCCATCGGAGTGGATAACCCGGTAGGGCTGTCGGTTCTTGGCCTGAACATCGCCTACCCGCTTGCCGACCTGATGCTGCTCGTGCTCGTGGCCAGTGTCTTCGGGCTGCGGGGCTGGCACCCCGAGAAGGCCTGGTGGCTGCTGGGGAGCGCACTGGCCGGCTTTGCGGTCGCCGACACGATCGTCGCCGGTGCGATGGCGGCCGGCACCTACTCCCCGGGTGGCCCCGTCGAGGTGCTCTGGGTGCTCGCGCTCGTCCTGCCGGCCTGCGCCGCATGGCAACGGACACCGCGGGAGATGCCCGAGCGGATCGCCGGGTGGGAGGTAATGTTCGTCCCGGTCTTCTTCGCCGTCGCCGCACTCGTACTGCTGGTGCTCGGGGCCTTCGTGAAGCTCCCAGCGTTGACTGTCATACTTGCCGCTGGGACGATCATGGCCGCCCTCGTACGTGCCGGGATCACGTTCACCGAGGTCCGCCAGCTCGCGGAGAGCAAGCTGCAGGCGCGTACGGACGAGCTGACGGGGTTTGCCAACCGTCGCGGGTTCTTCGAGCGTCTCAACGAGGAGGAGCTGCGCAGCAACGGCACCGTCTGCTTCGCGCTGCTCGTGCTCGATCTGGACCGCTTCAAGGAGATCAACGATTCTCTCGGTCACCAGGTCGGCGACGACCTGCTGAAGCTTGTCGGACGCCGTATCGAGGCGGCGCTGCGTCCGACGGACTTACTGGCCCGTCTCGGCGGCGACGAGTTCGCCGTGCTCCTGCAGGATGCCGACGCCACCGCGGCGAGGACTGTTGCCGAGCGGGTGCTGGCCGCTCTCGACAGCCCCTTCGACGTCGACGGGGTGAGCTTCCACGTCGACGTCAGCATCGGGGTCGCGGTCTATCCCGATCACGCGGTCGCCGGGAACGTCCTGCTGCAGCGGGCGGACATCGCGATGTATACGGCAAAGGCCGCCCGGAGCCAGATCGAGTACTACCGGCCCGGCGCCGACCTGCAC
>NZ_CAAAFT010000129.1:23609-37165 GCF_900634765.1 Candidatus Protofrankia californiensis
GCTGCAGCGGGCGGACATCGCGATGTATACGGCAAAGGCCGCCCGGAGCCAGATCGAGTACTACCGGCCCGGCGCCGACCTGCACATCCTCGACCGCCTCGACGTCATCGAGACCCTGCGGGCCGGGCTCGGCCAGGATCAGCTACGCCTCCATTACCAGATGAAGGTCGACCTGCGCACGGGCAACTGCCACGCTGTGGAGGCCCTGGTGCGATGGGAACACCCCACCAGAGGGCTGCTCCAGCCCAACGAGTTCCTGCCCATGGCCGAGCACACCGGGCTGATGCGTACGCTGACCCTTGAGGTGCTCGGGCTGGCCCTCGACCAGTGCCGCCGGTGGTGGGACGCCGGTCTCCAGATCGGTGTCGCGGTCAACCTGTCCGCGCCCAACCTGCTCGACAAGGGATTCCCGGCCGAGGTCAGGGATCTCCTCACGATGAAGGGGGTTCCGCCGAAGGCCCTCGAACTGGAGATCACCGAGACCGCTCTGATGCTCGACCGGATCCGGACCGCGGCCGTGCTCGGCAGTCTGCGGGACATGGGTGTCCGCATCGCCGTCGACGACTACGGCACGGGGTACTCGTCCCTGGCCTACCTGCGAGAGCTGCCGGTGGACGTGCTCAAGCTGGACAAGTCGTTCGTCATGCACCTCGACTCCGACCCGCTCTCGGCTGCCATCGTGCAGTCCACGGTGGGGCTGGCGCACTCCCTGGCCCTGCGGATCGTGGCCGAGGGGGTCGAGACCGAGACAGCGATGGGGCGGCTGGCCGACTACGGCTGCGACTTCGCCCAGGGCTTCTATCTGGGCGCCCCCCAGCCTGCCGATGAACTGACCCCGCTGCTGTGGCACCGCAATCACCGCAGGTGTTCTCCCCAGGACGGCGACTGTGCGTCGTCCCGATTAGACCGGGCAGCAGCGGCCGACCTGGTGGTCGACCGGGTCGAACCTGCTCGCGCGGGCCGCGCGTGGACCTGACCGGCCCACCCCGGCATCCCGGCCGGTCATTGTGGGACGCCGTGGCAGACGCGGATCCGGCCGATCCCGGCGATGCGCCGGTCGCCTTCGGTGGCGATCTCGCCCCGGCGACCCTGGTCGGGGCCTACCGGCGAGGGGTCTTTCCCTGGCCGCTCGACGATCCGGCCGACGATCCGGCCGCGGTGGCGGACACGCCCGGTCACCGCGACCAGGCGGTGGCTGCCAGGCGCATACCCAACCTGTCGCGGGATGGTCGGGGACGGGCCGATCTCGTCTGGTGGAGTCCGGATCCACGTGGTGTGCTGCCCGTCGGTCGAGCGCACGTGTCCGACTCGCTGTTCAAGCGGATGCGCGCGTGCGACTGGACGACCACCCTTGACCAGGCGTTTGCCGGCGTCGTCCACGGATGCGGCCAGGGCACCCGGCGTACCTGGATCACCCCTGAGCTCGCGGGTGCCTACCATGAGCTGTACCGGCTCGGCTGGGCGCACAGCGTCGAGGTGTGGAAGGGCGACGAGCTCATCGGCGGAATGTTCGGTGTGCTCATCGGCGCTGCCTTCATGGCTGAATCCATGTTCCACGTGCGCACCGACGCGTCCAAGGTTGCCCTGGTCGATTTCGACGCGCGGTTCGCGCCGGCCGGTGGCCGGCTCGTCGACGTGCAGTTCGTCACCACGCACGCCAGATCCATGGGAGCGGTCGAGATCCCGCGTGAGCGCTTCCTCGCGGCACTGCGTGAGGCGCGGGATGCCGACGTGAGGCTTGGCTGCGACCGTCTGCCGGTCACCCGCCTGGCCGAACTGGCCCGGCAGGTCCGGACGGCCCGACATGCGCAGCAGGCGGGACAGGGGCAGCAGGCGGGACAGGGGCAGCAGGCACCCAGGCACGACAGGCCGGGCCGGTCCAGCGGCCAGGAACCGGCCGGGCCTGGTCGTCCAGACGTGGGGCACGACACGAGCTGACCGGCGTCGCGCCGATCCGGCCGATCCGTCGGCGTGCTCTCTCGGCGTTCTTCCCCCTGGGTGTTTCCCCTGGGGTTCCCCGGGCGGCTGTCGTGGCGTCTGGTCGCGCGGGTGCTATTCGCGGCGGGTGGGTGTGGGGTACGGCAGCATTTCGGCGATTTCGGTGAGCACCTCGAGCAGGTGGCTGATCTCCTCGTCGGTGTTGGCGGCGGTGACCTGGATGCGGAATCCCACCTTGTTGCGCGGCACGAGCGGATACGGCGCCAGGGTGGTGTAGATCCCCCGGTTGAACAGATGGTCCCCTATGGCGTCGATGCTGTCCGGAGCACCGATCGGCACCTCGATGATCGGGCTGCCCGACCGGTTCAGCGAGGCCAGTCCGACCTGCTTCATCCCGTCGAGGATCCGGGCTGTCTTGCGGTGAAGATCCGCTCGGATCGCGTCGCCCCGCCTGGCGTTGAGTTTCAGCCCGGCCTGCACGGTCGCAAGCGATGCCACCGGGGACGGTCCGGAGAAGGTGTGGGGGGCGGTGGTCGCCTTGAGGTAGTTCTTCATGTCGGTCGAGCAGGCGACGAACGCCAGCAGGGACGAGTACGCCTTGGAGAAGCCTCCGACCAGGACGATTCCGTCGTAGCTCTCCCCGATATGGCGGATGAGGCTGTTGCCGCGACTGCCGTACAGGCTGAGCTCACCGGGCCCCCGCTCACCGATGATGCCGAAACCGTGCGCGTCGTCGATGTAGAGGAGCGCGTCGTTCGCGCGGGTCACCTGGGCCAGTTCTGCCACGGGCGGGATGTTGCCGGTCATGCTGTTCAACCCGTCGATGCACACCAGCCGCGGGTAAGTCCGGCAGGCCCGCAGCATCTCCTCGAGCTGGGCGGGGTTGTCGTCGTCGAAGCGCTGCACGGTCGCGCCCCAGGCCCGGGCCATGATGCAGCCGTCATGGATGGAGCGGTGCGCGTTGTGGTCGAGGAAGATCGTTCCCTGCCCGGCGAGGGCCGGGATGACCGACAGATGGATGTGCGTGATCGTGGGAAGCGTCAGGCTGTCCTCGGCGCCGAGCAGTTCGGTGAGTTCTTGTTCGATCTCGATGAACAGTCGCGGGGATGCGATCATCCGTGACCAGCTGGGATGTGTGCCCCACCTGGCCAGGTACTCCGGTACTGCTGCGATGATCTCCGGTTCGAGGTCGAACCCGAGGTAGTTGCAGGACGCGAAGTCGGTCAACCAGTGGTCACCGACCCGCATCCGGCGACCATTGACCTCGTCGACAATCGCCTCCATCATCGGATGCGTTTTCCGTAGCCGTGCCATCTCGGTCATCGGACCGAGCGTGCGACCCGGTAACCAACGGTGTGGTTCCGGGCGCTCAGGAGAAGCGTGGAGCAAGGGTAAATCCTGCGAAGTCTTCGACAACTTCCCTCCTCAACAGGCGAGGGTTTCCACGCTAGCTGCATTTTCAACGATCGCCGTGTTACCGGGCGCTGTAACCGGCTGTTGTGTCGCCCGCCCGTCGGCTGGCTACTTATTGGTAGATATTGCTCCACGCATGGTTACGATTGACGAGGATTGGGTGCGGGACGCTACCCGACGGCGTCCCGCGAACCCGGTCGGATTCCCTGCCGGTGAAATACCACGGCCTGTTGGCAGCAGCTCACCGGCGGTTCGTCCGCTCGCTGCCTCGGGGAAAGCACGGCCTGCGGGACCTGCCGGACCAGCCCCCGGACCTACCGGATCGGTCTCGCCGATCCGGTAGGAACCCCGAGCGCGAAAGGAACATGATCGCGCTGCCGCTGGCCGTCAGGCCGCCACTCGCCCGATCGCCTCGGCCGGACAGAACTCGAGGGCCTGCAGCAGCATCTCCTCCTCGTCCTCGTTCGACGGCTGCCGGCAGATGTAATGAACCTCGTGCTCCTCGTCGCGCTTGAAGAAGTCCGGGGCGACCCCCCGGCAGTTTTCGCAGTCGGTGCACTCGGAGTCGACGAAGAAGGGTCCCTCGACGTTCATGGGAAGTCGACGCTTTTCGCTCGCCACATCACACCTCGCATTCGTTGTAGCGCATTGCATTCGTTGTAGCGCATTCGTTGTGGCTGCCCAGCAGATTCTATCGGCAGAACCACCGGCTGTCGGCCGGTGTCGGTGTCCGGGTGGCGCCGGTGAAAACGTGTTCCCGGGTACTGTGGTCGGAAAAGCCGTGGGTCGAAATACCCGGCTCCGCGGGCCGGTCGTGGGGACGGTCGAAACATCGGCCGGGTCCGTTTCCGGGCGGCTCGGAAGCTGCGTTACTAAGCTGTCACTGATAGTTGCCACCTGGCTGAAACCGCAGTTCCCGGGGTTGATCCAGCCGGTGTCGTCGGCACGGCTGTCGACGGCGGAGCCCGAGGATCCGCTGGTACAGGCCCGGTGGCGTCACTTCTGCGGGTTTCCCGGACCATGCGAAAGCTGTTATGGGCCGGCTGCCGTCCGCCGCCGGGAACGACCGGGTCATCATACTTTTACCGGCCGGAAACATGATATGTGGTGCGGATCGACGTGCCACTCGCCGATCCGCACCACACCCACCGCGTCGAATTCCTGGGGGAGGAAGGACGGACGGCTCGGCGAAAAAGGACACATGTCGGGCCCCGGCAGGGGCGAAGGCAGCGTGCTCATGCTTCTTTCGTACCGTCTTCGCCTCCATCGGGTGACTTATAGGTGAGTCGACGTTTTGTGGCGAACTGACGTCGGACCACCCGCTTCGCCGGAGCTCTCGTCCGGAGACCACGGCAGGGACAACGGTGCGTCGGCGTCCGTACGGGGTTCCCGGCCCTGTTCCGTCTGTAGCATCTTTATCGTCGATTCCGTCACATTGGCGGTGTTGTCGGATACGGAGGTGACATGGCACGGGACAAACGTGACAAGGCCAGGAGGGAGGAGGCCGAACGAGCGAACCGGGGTGTGCGGACCTGCCCCCACTGCCGTGGTACCGGCCGTAAAGAGGTCGAACGGCTCGAACGCGACCGGGACGGCTACTTTGACGGCGCCGAGGTCACCGACTGTGCCTGGTGCGGCGGGAGCGGAGCGTTGGCAAGGTGACCGAGCCGGCGATGTATCCGCTGGTGGTCCTGCGCTGTCCTGCCTGCCGGTGCCGTAACCGGCAGGGCGACACCGCGGTGAAGGGCCGTGCACGCCGTCCGACCGTCTGCGCGGAGTGCACGATCATACGTGCGTCGCATCCTGGGGGGTTCGACGAGCCCGAGGAGCCCGAACCCGGTGCCGGCAGGCCGATCCCCGCGGCCCGGCCTGACCGATCCGGACGCCTGACCGATCCGGACGGCCACCGTGGTGCGTGCCGCAGCGGTGGAGATGCCGCTCCTGTCGTCCCCGTCTTCCTTCCCGTTCCCGTGATGGGGGTCGCCGTCCCTGTCAGATGGCGGGCTGGTCGTAGTCGGCCAGGTAGCCGCGCAGGGCCCGCTTGAGCTCTGCCGTGAGGGCGGTGCGTTCCTCGCCCGTCGTAGCGACGATCTGTGGGAGCAGCGCGCCGAAGATGACGGTGCTCACCCGCGCGCAGCGAGCCCGGTCGGCATCGTGTTCGCGAAAATGCTCGGCATCGGCGCCGTGCTGACCATTCTCGTCGACGCCACCCTGATCAGGGCGATACTCGTGCCCGCGACCATGCGGCTGGCCGGACGGGCGAACTGGTGGGCACCGCAACCTCTGCGACGTCTACACGAACGCCTCGGCCTGCGAGAGGCCACATAGTGCCCTGGCCGCAAACAGGCCACATAGTGCCGGGGGATCTGGGCCTCCCGGACCTCCCGAATCGGCTTCGCCGATTCGGGAGGAAGCCCGTGCGCGAAAGAATCATGATCGTGCAGGCCCGCATCCGTGGCAGATCCATGAACCGAATGCGGTTCAGCTCACGAGGGGACTCGGCTCACGAAGGGGAGGAGAACCCGGCCTTGGTAAGCACCGCCTGACCGCTGGGGGACAGGATGAACGCGGTGAACGCCTGCCCGGCGCGGGAGTTCGGCGCCTTGGTCAGAACCGCGATCGGATAGGACGTGGAGGCGTTCTGCTCCTTGGGGATCTCGATGCCCTTCACCTTCGCCCCGGCGGCCTGCGCGTCGGTGACGTACACCACGCCGGCGTCGACCTCACCAAGTTCGACGGTGGTCAGCACTCCCTTCACATCGGCGCCGTACGTCTTCGGCGTGACCGTGACGCCCGCGTTCGAGAAGACCTTCGCCGCGGTCGCGCCGCACGGAACCTGGGCCTGGCAGAGTGCGACCTTCACTCCTGGCTTCGCCAGGTCGGCGACGGAAGCGATGTTTGCGGGGTTGTTCGGCGGAGTGACGATCTCCATCGTGTTCTTCGCGAACGTCGTCGGGTTGGCAGCCTGCCCGGCGTCGACGACTGTGGTCATGTTCGCGGGGCTGGCTGAGGCGAAGACATCCGCCGGCGCTCCCTGGTTGATCTGGGTGGCCAGGGCCGAGCTCGCGCCGAAGTTGAACTTCACGGTCACCCCGGGATGTGCCGTCTCGAACTGCTTGCCGAGTTCGGTGAACGACTCGGTCAACGACGAGGCGGCGAACACGGTCACCGTCCCGGTCACTGACTGTGTCGTCGGTGCCCCTGACGGCGCTACCGGACTGGCATTGTCCGTGTCCGAACCACATCCGACCAGGAGTGCGCACAGCAGCGCACACAGCGCCCAGAATTTCGAACGTGTTCTCACGCGTCCCCCTCACTATCATCGAGATATCCGCCGGAGCCGCGGCGCCGGCCGGACAACGGTTCAGCGACGTTGCTGAGGAAGTTCCATCACCACGTCGGCGGATTTCACCGAAGTGATGGCGGCCATGCCGGGTTCGAGACCGAGTTCGTCCGCGGACGTACGGCCTGCCAGGGACACGATCCGATGCGTACCGGTCCGCATCTCCAGCTGGGCCGGCACACCGTCGTGGACGACACAGGTCATGATCCCGGGGGAGCGGTTGCGGGCGGATCCGTCCGCAACCGCCGTGTCTGCGGTCGGAAGCCGGTGGGCTGATGCCGTGTGCTCCTTGCAGACCTGGGCCGGCACCGAGCTCTCGACAGCTTGCCGAGGGCTTTCGCCCTGAACCAGAGGCCGCCTGTCGGCATCCGCCCATCGCCAGACGGTGTCCTCACCGACATCCGGCAGCCCGGCTGCGTCCGAGATCCGCAGATTCGTCACTCAGGCACCTTAGCGATCGCATACACGGTTTGTCTTCCCATATCTGACCTGATCCGCGAAGTTGGTGTGCTACCGGCGGACACGGAGGCGAAGAGAGCATTCGATCATGTATTTCGAGCATCGCGGCAAGACGCGCTTGTTACAAGCCAAGACGGGCGAAGGGGATGATTGATAATCATCGTGACACCGCCGGGATACCTGATGGAAATCCGCGGCTGTGGGAACCGGATCGGAGATCGGAGATCCCGCCCCCCATGCCCGTGTTCGCCAGATGCGGAAGCGGAACTCAGAGATCAGGAAGGTCACACTGCGTACATGCTCATGGCGGGAAACGGACCATGAGCCGGCCTCCCCGGGGCCGGTCTGATCGCAAGATCAGTACTGGATCCAGGTCTCATCGGTAACCGCGGACGAACAGTCCGACGTTGGACCGGATCGCGGTGTCCAGTTCGTGGTCGTCGAGCGTTGGGGGCGCGGAGATGGCGAAGGTACCGAGTTCGGTCATCTGCCAGACCGTGCCGGTGACCAGGGTGATGAACTGGCCGGCGGCGCGAGCGGGGTCGTCGATGTGCAGTGCGCCGCTGTGCGCGAGCCGTGCGAGGTGTCCGATGAGTGCGGACCAGACCGGGGTGGAGACCCGCTTGCGCCAGAGCTCGAGCAGCTGTGGTTGGCGGGGCGCCTCCGTCTGGATGAGCAGCCGCAGGGACGCGGTCCGTGGACTGAGGAGGATCCCGACGAGGCGTCGCGCGAGGCCACCGAGGTACTCCTCGGCATCGACGACGTGGTTCGGGAATTCGACGGTCGCCTCCTGCAGCGCCTCCAGCGTGTTCCTGAGTTCTGCGTCGATGACCGCGAGGAACAGTCGTTCCTTGTCCCCGAAGTGGTTGTAGACAGTCTGCCTCGATACGGGCGTTGCTGTCGCGATGTCGTCGAGGCTTGTGGCCGCGTATCCCTGCCGGACGAAGACGTCCAGCGCCGCCTTCATGATCGCTTCGCGTTTGGCTGGCAGACCGCGCGCCGGTGCTGCTCTCGAGGGGCCGGTCGCATCGCCTGACACCCGCCTAGGCTAGCCTTGGACACGATTGTCCATCTAGCTAGACGATATTGCCTAGACTGGACGTCGCGTCTCGCAGGTCCGACAGGACGTTCACGGCCGGACGTCCCCTTTGCCGATCGTCGATCAAGGAGAGAGAGTGCCCTCACCCGACATCCCGCGCACCGTCGTCATCGGTGCCGGCCCGGCCGGCCTCACGGCTGGCTATCAGCTCGCCGAACGAAACGCACCAGTGGTGGTCTTCGAATCCGATGACGTCGTTGGTGGTATCAGTCGAACCGTCGAACGTGACGGCTGGCGATTCGATATCGGCGGTCATCGGTTCTTCACCAAGGTCCCTCAGGTGGAAGCGCTGTGGCATGCCATCCTTCCGGATGAGGATTTTCTCCTGCGGCCTCGTACGAGCCGTATCTACTACCAGGGCAAGCTGTACGACTACCCGCTCAGGGCGGTGAACGCCCTTCGTAATCTGGGCGTGGGCCAGGCGGCCCTGGCCGTCGGCTCCTACCTGTGGGCGCGTGTGCGGCCACCGAAGGATCAGACCAACTATGAGGCCTGGCTGGTGGCCCGCTTCGGATGGCGCCTTTATCGTACCTTCTTCAAGACCTACACCGAGAAGTTGTGGGGGATTCCGGTCAGCGAGATGCCCGCGGACTGGGCCGCGCAGCGCGTAAAAAACCTGTCATTGTCCGCCGCAATTATCAACGCCGTCATGCCAAAACGCAACCAGAAGGAGATCGCCAGCCTCATCGAGGAGTTCAGATATCCTAAATACGGGCCTGGCATGATGTGGGAGGCGGCTGCCCGAAGGGTGGAGAAGATGGGCGGCACGGTCACGATGAATTCCAGTGTGACCGCCATCCACCTCGAGGGTGGCAGGGCGACGGCGGTGACGGTCACCAGCCGTTCCGGCGAGGAGTACCGCGTGCCGGCCGATCATGTGATCTCCTCGATGCCACTGTCAACCCTCCTCAAGAGCATGGACCCACCGCCGTCGGCTGACGTGTTGGCCGCGGCTGATGATCTGCGGTACCGGGACTATCTGACGGTCGCGCTCATCGTGCCGAAGGAGTTCAGCTTCCCCGACAACTGGATCTATATCCATGATCTCGGCGTGAAGGTCGGTCGCATCCAGAACTATGGATCGTGGTCGCCCTATCTCGTCAAGGAAGGGCGGACCTGTCTCGGTCTTGAGTTCTTCGTCTTTGAAGGCGATGAGATGTGGACGAAGTCCGACACAGATCTGATTGCGCAGGGCACGGCGGAACTTGAGGTCCTGGGTCTGGTCCGCCCGGGGGCCGTGGAGACGGGTTACGTGGTGCGGGTACCCAAGGCGTACCCGACCTACGACCAGTACTACCGGCGAAACGTCGAGATTATGCGGGAGTGGCTGGCGGTGCATGCACCGAACGTGCATCCGGTCGGCAGAAACGGCATGCACCGGTACAATAACGCCGACCATTCGATGCTGACAGCCATGCTCACCGTCGAAAATATACTTGACCAGACCGGGCATGACGTCTGGACGGTCAACGTCGAAGAGGAATACCACGAGGAAAAGTCGAATAATGACAGTGCCGGAGCTGTCGCCGGTTCGGGCCGGCGCGGAACCGGGCGTGACGCCCCGGTAATCCCTCGCAAGGCGGGGTGAAGTGGTGTTCGACGTATCTCACCATCTCGTTTCCCAGGCTGCGGTCCTGGGATTTCGTCCGGGTGGGATCCAGGCTGCGGCGCCCGCAGCGGTCAGGTCGGGCTGGCGTGCCCGACGAGCGTGAGGCTGCGCGTCCACAGTTCGGCTCGGGCGTGGCTGTCGTAGGCCTGGGCGTGGGCTCTGGTCTCGCGGGTCCGGTCGAAGAACCGGCCGCTCGTGGTGGCGAGGGCGGTGCTGGTGACGAGCCGGTGCGTGGCATCGACACCGGTGTCGATGCTGTCGACGTGGTGGCCGATCTCCGCCAGGACCATCTTGGTGGGCATGTAGGTCGCCGGGTGCAGGCTGTTGACCGTGACGTCCGCGGCGGGAAGCCGGTCGGCCAGCTCGAAGGTGGACATGATCTGGGCGAGTTTGCTCTGTCCGTAGGCGCGCGTGCCACTGTACCCGTGCTCGATCATGAGGTCGTCGAAGTCGAGGGGGTGCTGGCCGAGGGAGGCGACGTTGACGATGCGGGCCGGGGCCGATCGACGCAGCAGGGGAAGCAGCTCGAGGGTCAGCAGGAATCCGGCCAGGTAGTTGACGGCGAAGCGTAGTTCGTAGCCGTCGACGCTGGTGCGCCGGTCGCGTCCGTCGGGTTCACCGGAGCCGATGCCGGCGTTGCTGACCAGCACGTCGAGCCGGTCGGTCGTCGTGCGCACGTCCTCGGCCAGCCGGCGGACCTGCGCCAGCTCGGCCAGGTCGGCCTGGACGATCCGGGGCGGTGGCACGCCGTGGGTGGCGGCGATGTCGGTGGCGGTGCGGTCGAGCCTGTCGGGGTCCCGGCCGTGCAGGAGCAGGGTGGCATCCTGCGCGGCCAGCCGGTGGGCGAGGGCACGGCCGAGGCCGTCGGTGGCGCCGGTGATCAGAATGGTCCGCGGGTCGGTCATCAATGCTCCCTGCGGGTCGAGACGGGCGGGACCGGGGGCAGGTCACCGTGCTCGCGGCCACCAACACCAGTCTGGCTGCACAAATCTGACTGGCACGGTCGTCGAGACGCACGGCAGGACTCCAGCCAGAGCGGTACGATATCTTGTACCACTTTGGAGGTTGTCATGGCTGTCACCGCCAGTGAGGCACGCAAGCGCCTGTTCCCGCTGATCGAACAGGTCAACGCCGACCAGGAACCGGTGGAGATCCTGTCCAGGCACGGCTCGGCCTACCTGGTGTCCGAGGTCCAGTTCCGCTCCATGCAGGAGACCGCCTATCTGCAGCGGTCGCCTGCCAACGCCGCGCACCTGGCGGCCAGCATTGCCGAGGCTGACGCCGGCGCGACCGAGGAACACGACCTGCTGGCCTGATGAGGATTGTGTTCACCTCACGAGCCTGGGCTGACTACACCTTGTGGGCCGACGACCGCAAGATGCTCCACCGGATCAACCGTCTGATCGAGGAATCGGCACGCGACCCGGCCGTCGGGATCGGCAAACCGGAACCGTTGTCCCAGAACCTGTCGGGGTACTGGTCACGACGCATCACCGACGAGCACCGGCTGGTCTACCAGGTGCGTGGAGACGACCTGGTCGTCATTCAGGTTCGCTACCACTACTGACAGCGGCGTCCAGCCGCCGCGACACAATTGACAACACAGGCCCATACCGACAGCGGTTCCGTCCGGCCGGCCGCGATCCGGGCGAACGGGGCCTGGTTCACTCGGCGAGGGTGCCGAGTATCTGCTGCCCGTACTTGGCGAGCTTGTTCTCACCGACGCCGCTGACGGTGGCCAGCTCGGCCAATGTGGCTGGTACGCGTGTCGCGATCTCGCGCAGGGTGGCGTCATGAAAGATCACGTATGCCGGGACGCCCTGCTCCTTCGCGACGGCGGCGCGCCAGGCGCGGAGTCGTTCGAACATCGGCATCGCATCCTCCGGCAGGTCGGCCGGTGCGGCGCGGCGGGGCTTCGTGCCCTTGGGCGTGGCCGTGGACGCGGCCTTGGCGGCGCGCTCCGGCTCGCGCCGCATCAGGACTGTGCGCTGTCCGCGCAGCACGTCGGCGCTCGCGTCGGTGAGCATGAGGGTGCCGTGCTCGCCCTCGACCGCCAGCAGCCCCTGCACCAGGAGCTGACGTACCACGCTCCGCCACTCGGGCTCGCCGAGCTCCGTGCCGATACCGAAGACCGTCAGGGTGTCGTGATCGCGCTGGATCACCTTGGCCGTCTTCCTGCCCAGCAGGATGTCGATGAGGTGACCCGCCCCGAACTTCTGACGACGCTCCCGCTGTAGCCGGAGCACGGCCGAAAGCAGCTTCTGGGCGGCGACCGTGCCGTCCCATGACTGCGGGGGCGTCAGGCAGGTGTCGCAGTTGCCGCACGGGGTGCTGCAGTGCTGCCCGAAGTAGGCGAGCAGCCCGGTGCGGCGGCACTCGACCGTCTCACACAGTGCGAGCATGGCGTCGAGGTGGGCGCTCAGCCGCCGGCGGTGCGCGAGGTCACCCGCGGACGTGTCGATGAGCTTGCGCAACTGCACGACGTCCTGGAGACCGTAGGCCAGCCAGGCGGTCGAGCGCAGCCCGTCACGGCCGGCGCGTCCGGTCTCCTGGTAGTACCCCTCGACTGACTTGGGCAGGTCGAGATGGGCGACGAACCGTACGTCCGGTTTGTCGATGCCCATGCCGAAGGCGATGGTCGCGACCATGACGACGCCGTCCTCCCGCAGGAAGCGCGCCTGGTGCTCGGCTCTGGTGCGCGCGTCGAGCCCGGCGTGGTACGGCAACGCCATGATCTCGTTTGCCACCAGGAAGTCGGCGATCTTCTCGACGGAGGACCGTGACAGGCAGTAGACGATGCCCGCGTCTGCGGCGTGCTCGGTGCGCAGCAGCTCCAGCAGCTGCGCCTTCGGCTCCTTCTTCGGCACGATGCGGTACTGGATGTTCGGACGGTCGAAGTCGGCCACGAAGTGGCGGGCGTCCTCCAGGCCGAGCCGGGAGGCGATCTCGGCGTGCGTCGCCGGGGTCGCGGTGGCGGTCAGCGCGACTGTCGGCACGTCCGGCCAGCGCTCACGCAACTCGGACAGCAGGAGGTAGTCGGGCCGGAAGTCGTGTCCCCACTGCGCGACGCAGTGCGCTTCGTCGATCGCGAACAGCGCGATCTCGCCCCGGTCGAGCAGCTTGACCGTCGCGTCGACGCGCAGCCGCTCCGGCGCCAGGTAGAGCAGGTCGAGCTCACCGGCGAGGAAGGCGGACTCCACGTCACGGCGCTCGTCGAACTCCTGGGTGGAGTTGAGAAACCCCGCCCGTACGCCGAGCGCCCGCAACGCGTCGACCTGGTCCTGCATCAGCGCGATGAGCGGTGACACCACGACGCCGGTGCCCTTCCGCACGAGGGCGGGGATCTGGTAGCACAGCGACTTGCCGCCGCCGGTCGGCATCAGTACGAGCGCGTCGCCGCCGCCGATGACGTGCTCGATGATCTCCTGCTGGCCGTCTCGAAACGACTCGTAGCCGAAGATGCGACGCAGTACCTGTGAGGCGTCGTTCACCAGATCGACCAGGGGGGAGGTCATCTGGCCACTTTATGAGCATCCGGCCGCCCCTCGCATGCGGCCGTCCGCGTCTGTGGACAGCGATGTCCCTGTGGACAGCGATGTCTGCGCTCGGATCTCGGGTTCGCGCGATAGCTGGATCGGTGCACCCAACCAGCACTAGGCCGTGTCCGGTCGATCATGGTGGGCGGAGCCAGAGTC
>NZ_CAAAFT010000130.1:0-3279 GCF_900634765.1 Candidatus Protofrankia californiensis
CTGCGACCTGGTGCTTAGAAGGCACGGATTGCACCTAGTGACACAGGTCTCGGCCAAGCTCAGACCGTACGTCGGCGTCCGCTGCCGTTCGCCGACGTACGGGGACGTTGCTACAGCGGTTGCTACACCTCGGTGCCGCCAGCCGCATCGGCACCCCTCCTTGGAGAGTCGGTCCGGTCCGTCCATCGGCGTCCAGATTCATCCGCATAGTAGCCCTGACCTGGGCATCGGCTCCGCTGTTGTCCGCCACCTTCCGCGAGAGTAGGCAGTTGACTGATGATGGCTGCCGGCGTCCAGGCGAATCCACCGCCGTCCGCTGGCTTGGCTGCCACCGTGGCTGCCAGTCGGCCCCGCTACCGACCGCCTGATTACAAGATCGGCATACCTAGTCCGCTGATGTCCGCCCTCGTCCATCGAGCCTGCTCACACTCCTGCCCGTGTCCACCTCCATCCAGCAAAGACACGTCATCCGAGCCGCCTGGGTTCCTTTGGGGCCGGGAACACCTATTGCTATTATGATCTTCAACTGTTGATCTGTCGGCGTTTGGGGTTCCTAGTGCGAGTGGATTGGAATGCGGCACGCCATGTTTTCGATGACATGGTGAGCACGCTCCTGAGTTTGGAGCATCCGGAGGCCGAACGGCTCGACGGGTCAGGCGGGGACGGCGGCCGGGATGTGCAGATCCGAGCGACCGAAGGAACGAAGATTTTCCAGTTGAAGTCGTTTACTGGGCGCGTTTCAGCTCGGAGCCCAAAACGCCGAAGTCAGGTCGAGCAATCCTTGAGAGCCGCTGCCCAATTCTCTCCCGTGTCGTGGTCGCTCGTGGTCCCGATTGACCACAACCAGTCAGAGCTCGAATGGTTCGACGATCTTCGTAGTCGGTACGCTTTTCCATTGTTCTGGTGTGGCAAGAGTTGGCTCGACAAGATGATGATCAAATATCCAGCTGTGCCCCGATACTTTCTTCTGGGGGCGGATAGTGAGGTTGTCCAGATTCTAAAGGAGCTGAATGCCGAGCAGGGGATTCTTCATGGTGGTGCACCAGACGCCCTCGATCGCTTTGTTCGGTTAAGTGAGCGGCTCGACGAAGCGTCACCCCACTACAAGATCGACCTGGCGAGGAGCGATCGGGAGTACAAAGTAACACTCAGGCCCCGTTACCGGGGGGCCGAGCTCGATCAGCCCATAAGCTTCGTCCCTCAGCTACAATTCGGTGATTCGGAGTTCGACAAAGAGGCCGCCCTCCGTTACCAGGAGTTCGTCGACTTCGGCGGAGATGTAGAGCTAGGCGAATCGCATGTCCGATCGTTTACTGTTACCGCCCCGCTCGGCCTAGGTGGATACTTCACCGGGGGATCTCTGAGGTTCTCCAGCAATCGAGAGGACCTCAATCCGGCACTCAACATAAAGCTGCTCCTGGTGGACGGGCAGGGTCGAATCGTTTCGAGTCTTCCGGGATCCTTGACTCAAAGAATCTCGGGACAGGCTGGAGGAATGCTGTTCGGTCAAGATTTGACGGGATTCGTTCGGATCCAGATTCGACTCGATCGAAGAACTCACAGATGGAAGCTTAATCTGGACTACTCATTGCCATCGAGTGCGCTCCCTGCAACCGTACTGCCAGTGCTTAGATTTCTGCGGAAGGCGAAAACGCCAAACTATCTAGCTTTCAGTCTCGATGGAATTCAGATCGGCGAGCCCTGTGCGCTGCCCTCGCGAGAAGTCGTATCCGAGGAAGCCTTTAGAACCGTCGAGCAACTAGAAAGAATCCAGGCGCTGACCTCGACGTCATTTGCGCTTCCTCGCGAGCTTACTCCCGACGACTATGCGGCGCTGCTTAGGTGCATCGATCTAATCGACCGCGGTCGCATCAATGCTGGACGTCAGTCGATGATCATAACCCTCTCGCCTCACCGGGATATCGAAACGTTGAACTCGCTAGACTTGGATAGGCCGACGGCGATGCGACTCTGCAGCCCGGACTACTATGAGGAGATTGCGGGAAATCGTATATACTTCGGCGAGGCGAATATATCGCTGAGGTCGGCATTGATTGTCAACAAGAGCGAATTTCGTTCGGCGCTCGACGGCTCCGCCGCCGAAGATGTGCGAGTGGAAGTCATGCCAGTCGAGGGGGCGTCGATAGAGGTCGACCTGCTCTCACCTACCGACATTCGCGACGATACAGAATAGACAGCCTCGACGGTAGCTTGACGTGTCCATGGCCGGACGTTTGCGTCGAGGATCGGCGACGCGCCGGCGAGCATGGCGCGCCAGCGCCACGCGCAGCCGTCGCGCGGCGCCGATCCTCGCGCCGGCAGGCTCTTGATCCTAAAACGGCTAATTCGGCAGTCCACGGGACTCGGCTGACGTCGGGCCGGGGTGTACGTACCGTCGTGTGGGTGGATGTAGTGGCTGCTGAGCGGTTGGCGAGCGAGCTTCTTGCGCCTTTGGGTGACCGGTGGGCTCATGTGCGGGAGGTTGCTGCCCGTGCGCGGGAAGCGGCGGTGGCGGTGGAGCCGGAGGAACGGGACCTGTTGGTCACCGCGGCCTGGCTGCATGACATCGGCTATGCCCCGGCGGTGGGGCTGCTGCGGTTCCACCCGGTGGACGGCGCCCGGTTCCTTCAACAGCGCTCGGACGTCTCCCGTCGATTGTGTGCGTTGGTGGCGCATCACTCCTGTGCCCGGATCGAAGCCGAGGAACGCGGCCTGTCCGACGTGCTGGCCTCCTGGGAACTGGAGGAGTCGCCGGTGATGGACGCCCTGGTGTTCGCGGACATGACGACCGGTCCGAAGGGACAGCGGTTCACCTTCGCCGAACGGGTGGAGGAGATTTTCTCCCGGTATGGGGAGGGTTCGGTGGTGCATCGCTCGATCGCGCGTGCTCGTCCGCTGCTGGGGGTCTCGATTGATCGGACGTTGCACCGTCTGGCGGTGGCTGGTCAGCCGATGTAAGGCGTGGGGCGGCCTTCGAGGTAGTGGTTGATCCGTAGCCGCATGGACGGGTGGATGTTCAGCTTGTCGAGGTCGGCGGGGGCGACGAACTGGACTTCCTTCGTCTCGCTGGAGGTGCGCAGGGTGCCGCCGAGCATGCGGGTGGTGAAGCACAGGGAGAACTGTTGGCGGACCTCGCCGTCGTCGTAGGCCAGGACGTGCCGGGGGTTGGTGTACACGCCGATCAGGCCGGTGACCTCGATGTCGATGCCGGTCTCCTCCTTGGTTTCCCGGACAGCGGCGTCCGCGATCGACTCGCCGAGGTCCATGCCTCCGCCTGGC
>NZ_CAAAFT010000130.1:3638-4219 GCF_900634765.1 Candidatus Protofrankia californiensis
GCAGCCGGAGTTCGATGCCGGGGACGTCGCGCAGGCCGGACAGGTAGGTGAGGGTCATCCGGGTACGGGCGGCGAGGTTGTCACCGATGCCTTCCTCAGCGCCGCGCAGAGCTACGGCGTCGGACGAGGGGTCGCCGAGCACGTAGCGGATCTTCACGCCGCTGGCGGCCTTCGCGCGCAGGAGCGGAACGAGATCGGCGTGTCCGTCAGGGAGGAACAGACCGGCGATCACGAGGATGTCCACGGTGTCCTGTGCGTGGTTGAGCAGCGCCCGCCACATCTCGCCGGGGACGGTGCCGCGGTTGGGGTAGATCCGCACGACCTCGGGGACGAGTTCGGTTGGCAGGGGTCGAGTGGGAGCGTCTCGACCGTCCGACCGCCGGGTGCTCGGTTTTTCGGCAAGGCCGAGCGGGGTCCGGGGGATCCCGAGACCGTTGGCGAGACGCTCGAACAGTTCCAGGCTGGTGACCCGTCGGCGGCCGCTCTGGATCTCGCTGACGTGGGACTGCGGGATCTCGCAGGCGCCCGCGATCTGGGTCTGTGTCGCACCGGTGTACTTCCGGTAGATGGCCAGGACGACA
>NZ_CAAAFT010000130.1:4488-5114 GCF_900634765.1 Candidatus Protofrankia californiensis
CGTTCGCAACCGGCCCTGTCCCGCGTTGAGGGATCTTGCCCGCGGGACCGGGCCGGCATCCAACCGACGATGGGGACGGGACGGTGAAGCCGGTGACGGTGACCAGCAACGGGACGAGAAACGGTGTGGAGGACAGCAGGGCGGACATCCGGACGCCTGCGCTGTGGGGTGTCGTGCGGTTCGAGCCAGGAGCGGAACGCCGTGTCCGCGACACAATGATCACATTTGATTCGGCGGCGTCGGCGGACCTGTTCGCCATCGAGAACGGCTGGCACGACTACCAGGTCACGCCGCTGTTCTTCTTCGTGGAGAACGTCTCCCGGCAGGTGGGGGGCCGTAGCCAGCTCGAGGCGGCACTCGCGCGTGCCGCGCGGCGGCCCGGGCCGCGGTGACCAGCGACGCCGACGACGCGGACCGTCCCTCCGACGACGCGCAGCCGCCGAGCAGCGGAGAGTCGCTGTTCCCCGCTGGCGCGGGGGAGTGGGTCGTCACGCTCACACCGTCCATGCGGCCGGCGGAACTGATCCGGATGTTGCGGACGCTGCCGGAGACCGCCGAGTTCGTCGAGTCGTTCGGTGACGTCGACCTACTTCTGATCTTCTGTCTGGCGCTGCCACAGCGAGCCG
>NZ_CAAAFT010000131.1:0-4252 GCF_900634765.1 Candidatus Protofrankia californiensis
GACGCCGGAACCGTTGGCGGGCACGATGCTGCGGCCGGTGGAGTTCACCGGATTGACGGTGATGCCGTGGGTGAACAGCAACGGGCCGCGGGCGGTGCAGGCGTTCGCCTACCGGGCGACGGGCCTGCGTGCCCCGTGGGCGATCACGGGGAAGGCGGCGGCATGAAGCTCCCGGCCCACGCCCCGGCTGACAGCGGTGAACCGGGCTCGTCGTTGCATCTGGGGCTCCACGTCGGCGGGGACTGGACGGTGTTCTGCCACCGCTACCCGGACCGGACACCGATTCTCGGGATCGACACCGACAAGGCGTACCTCACGCTGTCGGTCCGGGATCGCACGGTGACCGCGGGGCATCTGGAGTTCGCCCACGCGCTGGTCCAGGCCGCCAATGACTATCTGTTGGAATGCGAGCGGCTGATGGTGGAGGCCGCCGACACAGGCCCGGACGAGGGGTCCGCGGTCGCGGCATGACCACCTCCGGCGGATTTCCTGCCCGCCGGATTCTTTTCCTCTGATTCTTCTTTCCGCAAGGTGGGTGTGATCTGCCATGGCCAAAATCAACGGGTCGCGGCCGTTTCCCGAGATGCCGACCCGCAATCCGAAGGTCGACGTGCCGCTGTGGGCGCTGCTTATCGGGCTGGCGGGCAAGATTCTGTGGCATCTGCTGCGGTGGCTGGCCCGCCGGCCGGTGACCGTCGCCGTGGTCGTCACCATCATGATGATCCGTCACAGGTACGGGACGGCAGGTCTTGGTGTGGCCTCGGGTGGCCTGGTCCTCGTCGCCACGGCGTGGTGGCGGCTGCACCGCCGGTCGTTCTCCTGGCTGGCCTGGTGGGTGGTCGGCCGGGCACGGTTGGGGTGGGTTTACCGGCGGTGGCGGCCGGTCATGGTCCACACCGAGTTGGCGATCCGGGAGCCGACCTCGACCGGGGATCGGGTGGCGTTCGCCGAGACCTTCCCCCGCATCCGGCGGATCCGCTGCACCCGCTGGGCCGACCGGCTGCGCGTAGAGCTGCTCTACGGGCAGACGCCGCAGCAGTGGGCGGAACAGGCCGAAGCGTTGCGGCAGGCGTTCCGTGCCCAGGGCTGCCGGGTGCGGGCCGACCGGCGGATCGGGTTCGTCTGGGTGGAGTTCACCCGCCGGGATCCGCTGGCCCGCCCGATCCTCCCGGCCGACCTCGACACCGACGGCGACGGTGACCACCCCGACCACGGGGACAGCGACCCGGTGCGGGTGCGGGCGTCCTGGGTCGACGATGCGGAGATCGCCCGGATCGCGGCGGCCTACCGGAAGCCGATCGTCGGTCGGGTCGTCGGCATCGACCCGTCCACCGGTGACGGCTGGACCCCGGATGCGACCGGCTGGGCGGCATGACAGGTTCGCAACGGCTGGCTGTGGTGTTCGTGCTGCCGCTCTGCGCCTGGTGCCGACATCTGCTGGCCGCGCACTGGTCGGCTGAGGGCTGCCAGATCCCCACCGGCAGGGGCCGGATATGCGGCTGCCGGGAACCGCCACCCGATCATCCCGACCGTCCCCGTCCCGACCCTGATGATCAGGAGGATCGCGCAGCATGACCGACGGTCAGGCCATCCCGCTTCCCCTCGACCTCACGGAGGAGCGGCCCGGGTCGCGGGCGGCCCGGATGCGGATGCCGCTGGCCCGCCACGTCGTCGAAGCCGTCGCGGCGGAGAACGGAGTGTGCGTCCGGCCGCTGGCGATGCGGAGGATCAACCTGACCACCGGGGAAACCGAGATCGTCCCGGTGGCCTGCCGGTCCACCCTCGCCAGCAAGTGCCCGCCGTGCGCGGAGTACGCCCGCAAGCTGCGGATGGCGCAGTGCGCCGCCGGCTGGCACCTCGACGACGAGCCGTTGCCCGACCCGGATCCGCCCGGTGACGAAGCGAAGATCCTCGTCCAACTGCGGGCGGACCTGGAGACCGTCCGCACCGACGCGGCGACACGGCATGACAGCGGCCAGGTCACCGAGGCCGACATGCTGATCAGTCAGGTGGATGAACGGCTCGCGGATCTCGGTGTGCGGGGCAAGGCGGCTCCGGACGCCCGGGACCGGCCCCGGCGCACCCGGTCGACGAAACGGCGCCAGGACGCCCCCGATCTGCCCCGACTGCCCGTCGACCGGCGCACGGTGGGCCGGACGTTCACCGCCCCGGACGGCACGGTCTGGCGGCCGTCGATGTTCCTGACGTTGACCTGCGATTCCTACGGGCGGGTGACCTCGGAGGGCACACCTGTCGATCCGGACAGCTACGACTACCGACGGGCGGCCCGGGACGCGATCCACTTTCCGAAGCTGCTGGATCGCTTCTGGCAGAACCTGCGCCGCGCGGTCGGCTGGGATGTGCAGTACTTCGCCTGCCTGGAACCCCAACGGCGTCTCGCCCCGCACCTGCACGCGGCCATGCGCGGCACGATCCCGCGGGTGCTGCTGCGACAGGTGGCGGCGGCGACCTACCACCAGGTGTGGTGGCCACGCTGTGACCAGCCGGTCTACAGCTCGGACCGGCTGCCCGTCTGGGACGACCAGGCTGGCGGCTACCTCGACCCGGACACGGGATCACCGTTGCCGACCTGGGATGAGGCCCTGGACGCGATCAGTGAGGACGACGAACCCGTCCACGTCGTCCGCTTCGGCGTGCAGATCCGCGCGGACGGCGTCACCGCGAACAGCCGGAACACAGGCAAACTGATCGGCTACCTGACCAAGTATCTGACCAAGAGCCTGGACGCCTGCCACGACGTCGCCACCGACGCCCAGCGCACCCATGTCGACCGGTTGGCCGACGCGCTGCGGCACGAACCGTGTGCGCCGACGTGCGCGAACTGGCTGCTCTACGGCGTGCAGCCGAAGAACCCGCGGGCCGGGCTCGTTCCCGGACGCTGCACCGGCAAGGCCCACCGGCGGGAAACCCTGGGCTTCGGTGGCCGGCGGGTGCTGGTCTCGCGCCGCTGGTCCGGCAAGACCCTCACCGATCACCGCGAAGATCGGAAAGAGTGGGTGCGGCGGCAACTCGCCGTCCTCGGCCACACCCCGGACGACGACACCGCGGACGGCGCGGCAGACCGGACGGTCTGGCAGCTTCTGCGTCCCGGGGACCCTGCCGTACCCCGACGAGAACATCTGCTGCTGCGCGCGATCGCCGACCGGCACCGCTGGCGCGCCCAACTGGATGCCGCCCGCGCTGCCGGTCCGCCCGGACCCGGTGCGCTTCCGGCAACTGTCTCCGATCCACCCCGCGCGGCATGATCCCTGACCCGCTCCTCGGAGGACCCATGACCAGGCTTCTGCTCACCACTGGTGAAGTCGCCGACCTGCTCGGGGTCAGCCGCACCACCGTCTATGACCTGATCCGCACGGGTCGGCTCGCGTCCGTCCGGATCGGCCGGTCCCGCCGTATCCACCGTGACGAGCTCGTCGCCTACATCGGCCGGTTGCGGGAGACCGACGGTTACGAGGTGGCGGCATGATCGTCGTCAGGGCTGCTCGTCGGACGGTGTGGGCCGGTATCCGGCAATACCGCCCGGCGCGGGGACCGCCGGATCACCCATAGCGATCATCACGTGACAGATGCTCGAAGCGGCCCCGGTGGGTGCTGGAACACCACACCGGGACCTGAGATCCCGACCCTGCGCGAACAGGAACGAGACCCTGATGCCCATCTTCCCGCCTGACCTCGACCCGCCACGCGACCCCTCCGACGGACAGCCCTTCGTCCGCCTGGACGCCCCCGGCCACGGCTACTACGAGATGACCGTCAAGCCGGGCGCCGACCCCTTCGACGTCGCCCGGATCGCCATCGTGATCCCGCACAGCGCGGTGTTCGTCGAAGCCCTCGGAGACGTGGACGTCGTGTTGGTGTTCCGTGTGATCCCCGGCAGCACGCTTCCGGCAACTGCCCCGCCACCGCGGCCACGTCCGACCGGCGGATGGATTCCCGACGTCACCCCGTACGGACGGATTCCCGCGCAGCGTCAGCCACGCTGATCATCCCTCGCGGCTCTTCTTCCATTTTTCTTCTGTTCCTCCGCTGGGCGTTGCACCCGCCGGGAGACCGGACGGGTCCAGGGTCGGCGAAGCCGATCACGTAGTGACGCGTAGCGCCCTGGATGCGGCCGGGCTCCCGGCGGACCCTTCACCGCCCCGGAGGAACGGAATCCCACCGCCAGCGATCGGCCTGCACGCGCCCTGGCGGACCCCTGATTCCCACTTTCTCGCAAGGAGCTGTCCTCGTC
>NZ_CAAAFT010000132.1:0-797 GCF_900634765.1 Candidatus Protofrankia californiensis
CCATCGACTTCACCATGATCGACCGGACACGGCCTAGACGACTCCCTATACGCGAACGCATGAAAGAGGGCAAGGACCTCGGTGAAACCATGGTCATTGCCCACGCCGTGGTCGCGGCCGAAGCGGGGGCGACGGTCACCGTGCTCATCGACGACAGCGCGGGCGCCGCGATCGCGACCTCCGAGCGGAAGCGACTGGAACGGCTCCGGGCACAAGGAAGGCCCGGAGGAGGGCTGCGGCTCGCAAGCACGCTGACCGTCTTGGAACGTGCGGCCGGTGGTGAACACATCCCCGACAGAGCCACGATGCGCACCGTCTACATGCGGCTCCGTACCCGTGACGACGGCCTGCCTCCGATCGAGACCACCAGACTGCTCCAACCAGGCATCTGGGGGGAGAGTTCGCCGGAGGGGAAAGCGTTTGGCCCGTGATCCGAACGGTGGACGGGGCGAGCCCAGGAAGAATCCGGCCGCGGCGGTTGTAGGCGTGCGCTTGGTCGTCCTCGTGGTGGGCTGCCCGCTCAAGTACGTCGGCGAAGGTTCGGATCTCGCGGCGGGGCCGCGTCCGGAAGCCGCTCGCCCGCGCTGGGTGCCCGCTACAGGAGTGCGTCGAGCTCGTCAGGGCGCAGTCCCGCTTGACGGAGAATCGCCGCGAGCGTGCCACGCTTGATTGTGGTGTGGAGAGGCACGGTCACCCCGCGCCCGTTGTCCAGGTTGCGCATCACGACGTGGCTTCCCCTGCTCCGAACCTGCGTGAACCCGGCGCGCTCGAGTGCCTTGACCAGCCGCGCGCCGGAC
>NZ_CAAAFT010000132.1:912-1827 GCF_900634765.1 Candidatus Protofrankia californiensis
GTACTGTCCGGCGCGCTCGAGTGCCTTGACCAGCCGCGCGCCGGACAGTACAGGAAGGCCGCTCAAGCCACACGCACCTGCACCGCGGTGGTCAGAGGGTGTGCGTCAAGTGAGGCCCGATCCGCTGGTGTCGCGTCTTCGAGGTAGAGCTCGGCGGCTTCGCGGATGTTCGCCAGTGCCTCCTCCACGGTGTCGCCCTGGCTGATCACGCCCGGCAGCTCCACAATCTGGGCGACGTACCCGCCGTCCGGGTCTGGCGTCAGTACCGCTGTGAGCAGTCTTGTCTCAGCCACGCGACGAGCGTACAGCGCCACATGATGTCGAGCCGCCAGAACGATCATCCCGGCCTCGGGACGATGGCAGCGGCGGAGCGGAGTGTTATCCGCTGTCTAAGCGGCATGCAACGAAGTGTCCGGATTGATCGATTACGTTCTGCCTGGTCAGGGGCTGTTTGTGCGCCCGGCAGGGATCGAACCTGCGACCTGGTGCTTAGAAGGCACTCGCTCTATCCGCTGAGCTACGGGCGCGCACCACCTATTGTGCTGTCTCCTATCGCGATCACGTAGCGCGGTTACTGGCGATAGCGGAATGGGACTCAATGAGTACTTTGTGTGTTTGTTCCGGTGCTCCTTCGGTGATCAAAGCTCTCACCCTGCCACGGCGAGGGTGGATCGTGCATCCGTGCGGCTTCGCACCTGTGGATGGATGCGGTTTGTCCACAGGTGGCGGACCGCGGATGCCAAGCCGGCCGCGGAGCTGAAGAGTGTGAGGCGGGACGTAAGGGGCCAATCCGGTCACAACAACCGTCCGTCACACGGAACCAGGCCAGCTACCCCATGATCCGGGAGGAACCATGATCGAGGCGTCGGTCACGCTGCTCGGCAACCTTGTCGACGACCCTGAGCTGCGATGCAC
>NZ_CAAAFT010000132.1:1852-8166 GCF_900634765.1 Candidatus Protofrankia californiensis
GCAGGGATCGAACCTGCGACCTGGTGCTTAGAAGGCACGGAACGCACCAGGTGTCCTAGGGCTCCAGCCTGCTGGTGCAGTTTACCGACGTCTGCCCACGTCCGCCGCCGTCCGTGGCCGTTGCTGCAGCGGTAGCTACACCCAAGGGGGCGGCCGACCACGAGATCGACGTACGCCGCCCAGTTGACCGGCTGCAGGCGTTCTTCAGCCCTGTCGACGGCCTGCTCCGTTCCACAGGCATCCGCTCTCCCGAGCTCCCCCGTGTTGATCTTCGAGGGCGCGGGCCACGCTGAAATCCAAGCGAATCACGTTGACCGGCCTCGCGAGCGCACGGGCGGGCAGACCCCTGGCCGGATCTGGGGTGCCAGCGAGACTTCCTTCCGGACCCTTGCTACCCCGTCCTTGCGTGTGGGCGGGCGGATGACAACGCTAGCCGATCTCGCCCGGGTATGCTCTGTACGGCGGACTCTTTCTCGCCTGTCCGCTAGCGCTTTCGCATGACTGAAACGGGGAGATGTGCCGTACCACGTTCGACTCTCGGTGCGCAATGAGAAGAGAGACGAGGTCAAAATTGACCTCGACGAGCCGACTCTAGAGCGACAGTTCATCCGGCCCTACATGGCGGGTGAACCAATTACCGTCAACGGTCGCGCGATCAACATCGACCAAGTCGAACGGATTCGCATCAGTCACAGCCCGGGTCCTGCTTCAAGTTTTTACGAAGTCATCCGACAGAAAGACGCCGAGTCGCAGTTTCTCGCCCTCGGCGGGCCATCCAAGGAATGGAGGGCTGCCGCGATAGCCGATGACGTGACCGACGAATACATTAGCGGACCGCCTGGAACGGTCGGGATTCAAGATGCGACGAAAGCTGCCGCAGAGAACGTCGGGGGTGTCGTCGACGAAAGAGCAGTGTTCCTTATTCACGGCCGAAACTCTGCCGCTGTTGAGGGAATGAGGGTTCTGCTTGGAGCCTTGGACCTAAAGCCCATCGAGTGGGATCAAGCGCAGGCTGCGACGGGTAAGGCAAGCCCGTATGTCGGCGAAATCCTCGACGCTGGGTTTTCTCTGGCGAAATCCGCGCTTGTCTTTGCAACTCCTGACGATCTCGTCGCACTGCACCCGGCTCTCCGTGCCGCGAACGAGCCCCCTGAGCGCCTTTCCGGGCAACCTCGTCCCAATGTAATCTTTGAGGCGGGGATGGCCTGGGAGAGATTCCGGGCGAGGACCGTCATCGTGGAGTACGGAAGACTCCGTGGATTCTCGGACCTAGGTGGGGTATTTACGCTCCAGTTCGACGGCTCCCCTCAAACGAGAAGGTCTCTCGCATCTCGTCTCAAGACCGCCGGCAATAAGGTTGACGATAGTGGAACTCGGTGGCTCGACGCGGGCGATTTTCCGCCAGATCTTCCTCCGTTCAGCCCTGGCGATATAGGAATTACAACGTCTCCACCTTCGGTGACCTATGCCCGCAGTTCTCCCGAGCAAGAGAATGCACTCAAGGGAATTCCGTTGAGATGGATTCTGTTGGCGCGCCTTGCGGAGATGTATCGAGACCAGGCGAATGATAGTCACGTCCTTGAGTTGGACGTGGATGGCTTGGCGGTCGAAGTGGGCGTGGAGGTCGACCAGGTTAAAGCAGTGCTTTCGGAAATGATCGCCGAGGGTCTAGTTGAAGGATTTGCAGAGACATTCGGTCGGACTGCTACTAGTGGTGCATGTCGTATCACAGGCACGGGTCTACGTCGTCTGAGGGCCGAGGCGTGATATTTTTGAAGAATCGATCTGTGTGCGGGTGCGACGCGCCCGGCGAGCGCGGCCGTCCACGGCCGCACTCAGGTGTCCGCGAGGCGTGGCCCGCTTCTGCATCTTGATTCTCATCCGCCGTCTTGGCTGTCAATCTGGCTGTCAGTCCGTCCGCCAGGCCTGGCGCTGGACCGCAAGCGACCCGCAGATTAAGAGATCATCGGTGGATCGTCCGCCTGTGTCCGTGGACGTCCGCCGGTGCCGGTCACGGGCTCGACCTCGTCCGCCGAGTCCGTGACCGCCCGCTGCTGTTCGCGGGCTTGGCTGCCACCTTGGCTGCCGTCCACCGCGGCCTGCACTCCGACACGGACGGCGGAGGTGTATCTAACGGTGGTTTGTTGTGATCGACTGACCATGTGCAAATAGTCAAAGAATCCCCTGGCTGTGCGAGTACGGGCAAGAGGTGGTTCAGTCGCGGAAGTGATCGCGATGACAGCACGGCTGCCGTGCCCGCCGACTCCGGCATCGGTGGAGGCGTACGCCTTCCAGTTCGACGATCTGTTCGCCTCCCGGGCTCAGCGCTGCACGTTCCGGGACCACCTGGTCGGTCTGCTGCTGCCCCGGGACCGCAACACTGCCTGGCCGGAGCGAAACCGGCCGTGGGCGCGCAGCACCGGGAGGTCCAGCGGCTGCATGGTTCCTGTCGGAGTCCCCGTAGAACCACGAAAAAATCAACACGCGGCGCATCGAGCTGCTCATGGCACAGCCCCGGCCACCCGGCCTCATCCCGGCGGGGTCCTGATCATCGACGACTCCGGGGACCGCAAGATCGGGCACGCCACCGCAGGCGTATCCCGCCAGTTCATCGGTTCCCGGGGCGGCGGTTCAGACGATCACAACAAACCACCGCTAATCCGTGGTTCCATTCTGATCTTCCAAGGTTGTCCGCAGCGGTCCACTGGAGCAGGTCCCCAGCTTGGGTGAGTCTGTGGCGGTCGACAGCCTTCCGCCACCGTTCACCGCCTCGCCTGTCAATTTGCTGTCAGGCAGTCTGCTAATTGACCCGGCTTGGCCTTGCCCAGTACCGGTTGCGGGGTCGGCCAGCTCTGCGCCGACGACAGGCGAAACTCTGTCGCGCAGGTCGGCGAGTGAGACATCTAGCCCCGCAGTCTCTGTCCGCCAGCTACGGCAGATGCGTAGGGCAATGCATGTGGCACACTCTATATCATAGAAGGCTATGGTCACGCTTGGGGAGGGTCTGCGTGGATCCGTGGGAACAGCAAAAGGTGAGCAACAGATCGAGACGTCTGACGATCTTTGATGAGAGAAGGCCAGGAGAGTACGAGGCCTTCTTGGCGCGACAACGCGACGTGTTCTCTGAGCATCTGCTTCAATCGTGTCTTTCAGTGCGGAGGCTAGAAGGGGTTATTCCTAGCGTTCCAGATGCCGAAAGGGCAATCTTGGCTTTTGGCGCTCCGGCCGCATTCGATAAATATAGCCAGATGCAGAGGAATCTCGTCCGTCAGATCGCGATCGACATCGCTGAAATTGATCCAGTTTCCGTGCTGGCACCCATGATGGTCGACGCGTATTCAAGTCGTCGAGACAGCAAATTTGAATTTTATGACGAGAATCGCGACTTCGAGTTGGAGATGGTCGGCGGAATAATTGCGTCCAACGGTAGCGTCGACCGCAAGAGGCGAGCGGCGAATGCCGCGGAGATAACGAAGATATATCAAAATGCGCGGAATCTGAGGTTTGCTGCCTATGTAGCCGACCAGGCTCGGGACATCTCCGAGATGCGAGAAGATGGCTCCGACTTCGAGCGCATGCGGACTTCTATCAATATGCGGACATCGTGGCTCACTATCCGCGGGTCCGCTTACGGGATCCACTCGGAGGCGGTGGCAAGCGAGCTTTACGCGCGATACAACCCATGGCTTCGAAGGAACATCGGATTCGACCTTGACGACCTCTATCGCATTTTAGAGGCATTCCGGAAGCGCTGGTCAACTGAGGTTCCTCGGGCATTCCGTGAATCTATGATCGTGTCGGGCTTGATGTCACGTGCCGGTCGACTACGAAAGCGGACCACGAGGCGGACCGATCGCTACCGCCGCGAGCTTGTCGATCGCATTGCCCGTGCCGTCTCCTTCAGATTGGAAGATCTCGAAGGGGTGGATTCTATCGTTCTCGGTCGGGTACTAGAAGTGTTGGCTATAGCTCCGGGAAGTCACCCTGGATGGGGAGCAGACGCCTTTGCTCAGTCACCGCTACTTGATCGCCCTTTCTTCGTAGACGGCGCGAGGGCGCTGCTAGTCCTGCCAGGGCGTGTCGGCACCGAGGGAACGATCTTACTTGAACCCGTCTTGAAAGCGCACTTTGGATCAGACTACTCGAGACATCGCGCGAAGACGGTTGATGACGAAGCACGAAAGATAATCGCTGGACTGCTTCCTGGATGCTCTTCTTATGGCTCGATGTTTTACTCCAAGACAGCGCAAGGGAGGTCCAACGATTTCGAGGTCGACGGGATCGTTCTCTACGAAGATATTGCAATCGTTATTGAAGGAAAAGGGGGATACCTGGGAGTGCCGAGCAGGCGCGGGGACGAAAAGCGCCTTAAGAATGAGCTGAAGGATATTATTGGGAAAGCCTATCGGCAGGCATCGCGGGCGACAGCCGCACTCCAGGCCGGCCAAGAATTTCGCTCGAAGAGCGGACGTGAGCGATTCCGCGTGAGCGCTGGCACTATCCGTAAGACGTACATCCTCATACCAACCCTTCAACCACTCGAAGGGTTCGAGGTCGGCGCTAAGATACTTCAATCATTAGGGGTCGTGCCTCCTAGTGCTGACTTCTGGTGCGTGTCAGTTCCTGTTCTGAAGCTTGCCTCTGAAGTGCTGGCGGGGCCGGCTGAACTCGTCGCGTATTTCGATTTTCGAGAGGCTGTCTTGTCCTGCGAAAATTTGATGATACCGGACGAGGTGGAGCTTCTCGGGGTCTTCTTGTGGGGCACCGATATGGGGGAGATGCGCGAAAAAACGCTTGAGGCAGGGAAATTCGAAGGCAAGCGCGGAATCGGCTACCTAGGCGGCATGCAAGAAGATTTCGATGACTATTACCGCTATATCACGAATCAAGGACCTCCCGCGATTAAACCTTACAAGAGAATGACGGAAATTGCGCGGTCATACGTGCGGAGACTTGAAGCTGAACGGCCGGATGGCTGGCTGGAGATGACGAGTGCATGCCTTAGACTCCCGTACAGTGGGATGGTCTGGGTTGATGCCGAAAAATCTGCATTGATTGATGGATGCAAGGGTGGAGGATCCACTCATCTTGCCCGCAATTATCTCATTATGGTCTTCGACGAGAAAACTCCCGTCCGGGAAGTTCTAGGTATGCCCGAATTTCGCTCGACGGTTAAAGAGGCTGAAGTTGCGTGGACGCTTGAAGTAGTGGGCGATGACTTGAGGCTCATCTACTGTGCCTCGAATCAGCGAAAGTGGTTCTCGAGTACTTGATCGAAGGTATGAACGCGACGCGCCGGCGAGCATGGCCCGCCAGGGCCACGCGCAGCCGTCGCGCGGCGCGGGCCGTCCGCGACGGGGCTTGATCCTAAAACGGCTAATTCGGCAGTCCGCTGGACTTGGCTGACGTTGGGCCGGGGTGTACGTACCGTCGTGTGGGTGGATGTAGCGGTTGCTGAGTGGTTGGCGAGTGAGCTTCTTGCGCCTTTGGGTGATCGGTGGGCTCATGTGCGGGAGGTTGCTGCCCGTGCCCGGGAAGCGGCGGCGGCAGTGGAGCCGGAGGAACGGGACCTGTTGGTCACCGCGGCCTGGATGCATGACATCGGCTATGCCCCGGCGGTGGGGCTGCTGCGATTCCACCCGGTGGACGGCGCCCGGTTCCTTCAACAGCGTCCGGACGTCTCCCGCCGGTTGTGTGCGTTGGTGGCGCATCACTCCTGTGCCCGGATCGAAGCCGAGGAACGCGGCCTGTCCGACGTGCTGGCCTCCTGGGAGCTGGAGGAGTCACCGGTGATGGACGCCCTGGTGTTCGCGGACATGACGACCGGTCCGAAGGGGCAGCGGTTCACCTTCGCCGAGCGGGTGGAGGAGATTTTCTCCCGGTACGGGGAGGGTTCGGTGGTGCATCGCTCGATTGCGCGTGCCCGTCCGCTGCTGGGGGGCTCGATCGATCGGACGTTGCACCGTCTGGCGGCGGCTGGTCAGCCGATGTAGGGCGTGGGGCGGCCTTCGAGATAGTGGTTGATCCGTAGCCGCATGGACGGGTGGATGTTCAGCTTGTCGAGGTCGGTGGGGGCGACGAACTGGACTTCCTTCGTCTCGCTGGACGTGCGCAGGGTGCCGCCGAGCATGCGGGTGGTGAAGCACAGGGAGAACTGCTGGCGGACCTCGCCGTCGTCGTAGGCCAGGACGTGCCGGGGGTTGGTGTACACGCCGATCAGGCCGGTGACCTCGATGTCGATGCCGGTTTCCTCCTTGGTTTCCCGGACGGCGGCGTCCGCGATCGACTCGCCAAGGTCCATGCCTCCGCCGGGT
>NZ_CAAAFT010000132.1:8761-9342 GCF_900634765.1 Candidatus Protofrankia californiensis
GGAGCCGGAGGTCGATGCCGGGGACGTCGCGCAGGCCGGACAGGTAGGTGAGGGTCATCCGGGTGCGGGCGGCGAGGTTGTCACCGATGCCTTCCTCAGCGCCGCGCAGAGCTACGGCGTCGGACGAGGGGTCGCCGAGCACGTAGCGGATCTTCACGCCGCTGGCGGCCTTCGCGCGCAGGAGCGGAACGAGATCGGCGTGTCCGTCGGGGAGGAACAGACCGGCGATCACGAGGATGTCCACGGTGTCCTGTGCGTGGTTGAGCAGCGCCCGCCACATCTCGCCGGGGACGGTGCCGCGGTTGGGGTAGATCCGCACGACCTCGGGGACGAGTTCGGTCGGCAGGGGCCGAGTGGGAGCGTCTTGACCGTCCGACCGCCGGGTGCTCGGTTTTTCGGCAAGCCCGAGCGGGGTCCGGGGGATCCCGAGACCGTTGGCGAGACGCTCGAACAGTTCCAGGCTGGTGACCCGTCGGCGGCCGCTCTGGATCTCGCTGACGTGGGACTGCGGGATCTCGCAGGCGCCCGCGATCTGGGTCTGTGTCGCACCGGTGTACTTCCGGTAGATGGCCAGGACGACG
>NZ_CAAAFT010000132.1:9783-11357 GCF_900634765.1 Candidatus Protofrankia californiensis
GGTTCGCAACCGGCCCTGTCCCGCGTTGAGGGAGCTTGCCCGCGGGACCGGGCCGGCATCCAACCGACGATGCGGACGGGACGGTGAAGCCGGTGACGGTGACCAGTAGCGGGGCGAGAAACGGTGTGGAGGACCGCGGTACGGACACCCGGGCGCCGGCGCTGTGGGGTGTCGTGCGGTTCGAGCCGGGAGAGGAACGCCGCGTCCGCGACACGATGATCACATTTGATTCGGCGGCGTCGGCGGACCTGTTCGCGATCGAGCACGGCTGGCACGACTACCAGGTCACGCCACTGTTCTTCTTCGTGGAGAACGTCTCCCGGCAGGTGGGGGGCCGTCGCCAGCTCGAGGCGGCACTCGCGCGTGCCGTGCGGCGGTCCGGGCCGCGGTGACCACCGACACCGCCGACGCGGACCGTCCCTCCGACGACGCGCAGCCGCCGAACAGTGGAGAGTCGCTGTTCCCTGCTGCTGCGGGGGAGTGGGTCGTCACGCTCACGCCGTCCATGCGGCCGGCGGAACTGATCCGGATGTTGCGGACGCTGCCGGAGGCTGTCGAGTTCGTCGAGGCGTTCGGCGACGTCGATCTATTTCTGATCTTCTGCCTGGCGCTGTCACAGCGAGCCGCGCCACCGGGATAGCTCGACAGCACGGCCGTAGAAAAGGGCTGGAACCGCGCGGGGAGGACTCCGTGAGGTTCCAGCCCTTCGGCGTTTCACAGGCCGCACGTGCTGAGGTGCCGCTCGATGAGAGCAAGACGCTGATCCATCCGCCGGAGATGGCCTTCGATGGCGTCAAGGCGTGCCACGACCCAGCGGTCCGCCGGGGACGCGGTCCGGTCGGTGTCGTCGTCCGCGTCGTCCGCCTGGTCGCCGAGCAGGACCCGGATCAGGTGGTCGTCCGGCCAGTCCAGCGCGCGGGCCACCGCGGACAGGGTGGTGTTCTGGACGCGGCGGGAGTGCCGGCCGTGCTGGAGCTGCCGCAGGGTGGCCACGGACACCCCGGACGCGGTCGCGAGGGCCTGTTGTCCGATGCGGCGGGCGGCCATGCGGGCGTTGAGCGCGTCGGCGACGGCCTGCCAGTTCTCACCCTCAACCCGGCCGCGTGCCGTGTACGGCGGGATGCCGTTCTTGTTTGTCACCTGTCAAAAATAGCTGTGGGGCAAACGGCTGTCGACATTTCAACCGGTCGGGGTATGGATTTCATACGGGGTGCATATACATAGGTACGATATCGCTTGGCAAGCGGTTCCTGAGCGCCTCATTGTGGATGCTGTCCGGGACGCGGCGTCCCGCCGGAACCCGGACCTGATCCCTGACGGAGGTGGGTGACGGTGGCGCTGCCGCGACGAATTCCGGTGCGGTTCGAGGACGTGTTCCCGCACGGCGCGTTCGTGCTCGGTGTGGAGGCCGCCCGCGACTTCGCGAAGGCGCAGGCGGGTGAGACAGACGTCCAGGAGCGCGACAAGGACACCGGCGAGCTGCTGTGGACGGTGCGGGTCATGGACCCCGACCCGACCGCGCGTGCCGGTTCGGCGGAAGTGAAGGTGAAGATGGCGGCGGCGGTGATGCCGGT
>NZ_CAAAFT010000132.1:11819-16782 GCF_900634765.1 Candidatus Protofrankia californiensis
GGCGCCGGAACCGTTGGCGGGCACGATGCTGCGGCCGGTGGAGTTCACCGGATTGACGGTGATGCCGTGGGTGAACAGCAACGGGTCGCGGGCGGTGCAGGCGTTCGCCTACCGGGCGACGGGCCTGCGTGCCCCGCGGGCGATCACGGGGAAGGCGGCGGCATGAAGCTCCCGGCCCACGCCCCGGCTGACAGCGGTGAACCGGGCTCGTCGTTGCATCTGGGGCTCCACGTCGGCGGGGACTGGACGGTGTTCTGTCACCGCTACCCGGACCGGGCACCGATCCTCGGGATCGACACCCGTACGGCGTACCTCACACTGTCGGTCCAGGATCGGATGGTGACCGCGGGGCATCTGGAGTTCGCCTACGCGCTGGTCCAGGCCGCCAATGACTATCTGTTGGAATGCGAGCGGCTGATGTTGGAGGCCGCCGACACAGGCCCGGACGAGGGGTCCGCGGCCGCGGCATGACCGCCTCCGGCGGATTTCCTGCCCGCCGGATTCTTTTCCTCTGATTCTTCTTTCCGCAAGGTGGGTGTGATCTGTCATGGCAAAAATCAACGGGTCGCGGCCGTTTCCCGAGATGCCGACCCGTAATCCGAAGGTCGACGTGCCGCTGTGGGCGCTGCTCGTCGGGCTGGCGGGCAAGATTCTGTGGCATCTGCTGCGGTGGCTGGCCCGCCGGCCGGTGAGCGTCGCCGTGGTCGTCACCATCATGATGATCCATCACAGGTACGGGACGACAGGTCTTGGTGTGGCTGCGGGCGGCCTGCTCCTTGTCGCCGCGCTGTGGTGGCGGCTGCACTACCGGTCTTTCTTCTGGCTGGCCTGGCGGATGATCGGCCGGCTGCGGCTGGGGTGGGTCTATCGGCGACGGTGGCGGCCGGTCATGGTTCACACAGGGCTGGCGATCCGGGAGCCGACCTCGACCGGGGACCGGGTGGCGTTCGCCGAGACCTTCCCCCGCATCCGACGGATCCGCTGCACCCGCTGGGCCGACCGGCTGCGCGTCGAGCTGCTCTACGGGCAGACGCCGCAGCAGTGGGCGGAACAGGCCGAAGCGTTGCGGCAGGCGTTCCGCGCCCAGGGTTGCCGGGTGCGGGCTGACCGGCGGGTCGGGTTCGTCTGGGTGGAGTTCATCCGCCGGGATCCGCTGGCCCGTCCGATCCTCCCGGCCGACCTTGACGGCGACGGTGACGCTGACGGCTCCGACCACGGGGACAGCGACCCGGTGGACGTGGACGCGGTCACCGTCGGACGACGCGAGGACGGCGGCCCGTGGCGACTGCCGGTGCGTGGCACGCATGTGCTGGTCGCCGGGGCCACCGGGTCGGGGAAGGGCTCGGTCCTCTGGTCGGTCATCCACGGTCTGGCGCCGGCGGTGCGCGCCGGGCTGGTGGAACTGTGGGTGTGCGACCCGAAGGGCGGGATGGAACTGGCCTTCGGCGAGGCGCTGTTCACCCGGTTCGCCGTCGACACGGCCGGCATCGCCGACCTCCTCGACGACGCGGTCACGGAGATGCAGAACCGGGCGGCCGAACTCCGCGGGGTCTCCCGGCTGCACGTGCCGACTGTCGGCGAGCCGCTGATCGTCGTGCTGGTCGATGAGATCGCATCCCTGACCGCGTATGTCACCGACCGGGAGTTGAAGAAGCGGATCGGCGCCTCCCTGCCGCTGCTGCTCTCGCAGGGCCGGGCGCCCGGGGTGGTCGTGGTGGCGGCGGTGCAGGACCCGCGCAAGGAGGTGCTGTCCTTCCGGGACCTGTTCCCGGTGCGGGTGGCGCTGCGGATGACCGAACCCGATCAGGCGGATCTCGTGTTGGGGGACGGTGCCCACGACCGGGGCGCGGTCGCCGAGCAGATCCCCGCCCACCTTCAGGGAGTCGGCTACGTGCTGGCGGACGGGCAGAGCGACCCGGTGCGGGTGCGGGCGTCCTGGGTCGACGATGCGGAGATCGCCCGGATCGCGGTGGCCTACCGGAAGCCGATCGTCGGTCAGGTTGTCGGCATCGACCCGTCCACCGGTGACGGCTGGACCCCGGACACGACCGGCTGGGCGGCATGACAGGTCCGCAACGGCTGGCCGTGGTGTTCGTGCTGCCGCTCTGCGCCTGGTGCCGGCATCTGCTGGCCGCGCACTGGTCGGCTGAGGGCTGCCAGATCCTCACCGGCAGGGGCCGGATATGCGGCTGCCGGGAGCCGCCACCCGATCATCCCGACCGTCCCCATCCCGACCCTGATGATCAGGAGGATTGCGCAGCATGACCGACGGTCAGGCCATACCGCTTCCCCTCGACCTCACGGGGGACCGGCCCGGGTCACGGGCGGCCCGGATGCGGATGCCGCTGGCCCGCCATGTCGTCGAAACCGTCGCGGCGGAGAACGGGGTGTGCGTCCGGCCGTTGGCGATGCGGAGGACCAACCTGACCACCGGGGAAACTGAGATCGTCCCGGTGGCCTGCCGGTCCACCCTCGCCAGCAAGTGCCCGCCGTGTGCGGAGTATGCCCGCAAGCTGCGGATGGCGCAGTGCGCCGCCGGCTGGCACCTCGACGACGAGCCCCTACCCGACCCGGACCCGCCCGGTGACGAAGCGAAGATCCTCGTCCAACTGCGGGCGGACCTGGAGGCCGTCCGCACCGACGCGGCGACCCGGCATGACGGCGGCCAGGTCACCGAGGCCGACATGCTGATCAGTCAGGTGGATGAACGGCTCGCGGATCTCGGCGTGCGGGGCAAGGCGGCTCCGGACGCCCGGGATCGGCCCCGGCGCACCCGGTCGACGAAACGGCGTCAGGACGCCCCCGAGCTGCCACGGCTGCCCGTCGACCGCCGCACGGTGGGCCGGACGTTCACCGCCCCGGACGGCACGGTCTGGCGGCCGTCGCTGTTCCTGACGTTGACCTGCGACAGCTACGGGCGGGTGACCTCGGAGGGCACCCCTGTCGATCCGGACAGCTACGACTATCGGCGGGCGGCCCGGGACGCGATCCACTTCCCGAAGCTGCTGGACCGGTTCTGGCAGAACCTGCGCCGCGCGGTCGGCTGGGATGTGCAGTACTTCGCCGCCCTCGAACCCCAACGCCGCCTGGCTCCGCATCTGCATGCGGCGGTCCGCGGGACGATCCCGCGGGTGCTGCTGCGGCAGGTCGCGGCGGCGACCTACCACCAGGTCTGGTGGCCCGCCTGCGATCAGGTCGTCTACAGCACCGAACGGCTGCCGGTCTGGGACGACGTCACAGGCGGCTACCTCGACCCGGACAGCCGCACCCCGCTGCCCACCTGGGACGACGCCCTCGACGCTATCGGCGAGGACGACGAACCCGCCCACGTCGTCCGCTTCGGCGTGCAGATCCGCGCGGACGGCGTCACCGCGAACAGCCGGAACACCGGAAAACTGATCGGCTACCTGACCAAGTATTTGACCAAGGGCCTGGACGCCTGTCACACGGTGACCACCGACGCCCAACGTCAGCATGTGGATCGGCTTGCGGACGCCCTGCGGCACGAACCGTGCGCACCGACGTGCGCGAACTGGCTGCGCTACGGCGTCCAGCCGAAGAAGCCGCGGGCCGGGCTCGTCCCCGGACGCTGCACCGGCAAGGCCCACCGGCGGGAAACCCTCGGTTTCGGTGGTCGGCGGGTCCTGGTCTCGCGCCGCTGGTCCGGCAAAACACTCACCGATCACCGTGAAGATCGGAAAGAGTGGCTGCGGCGGCAACTCGCCGTCCTCGGCCACACCCCGGACGACGACACCGCCGGCGAGCAGGTCGCCTGGCAGCTTCTGCGCCCCGGGGATCCGGCCGCACCCCGACGGGAACACCTGCTGCTACGCGCGATCGCCGACCGGCACCGCTGGCGCGCCCAACTGGATGCCGCCCGTACTGCCGGTCCGCCCGGACCCGGCGCGCTTCCAGCAACCGTCTCCGATCCACCCCGCGCGGCATGATCCCTGACCTGCTCTTCGGAGGACCCATGACCAGGCTCCTGCTCACCACCGGTGAAGTCGCCGACCTGCTCGGGGTCAGCCGCACCACCGTCTACGACCTGATCCGTACACGTCAGCTTGATTCGGTGCGGATCGGCCGGTCCCGCCGTATCCATCGTGACGAGCTCGTCGCCTACATCGGTCGGCTGCAGGGGATCGACGGCTGCGAGGTGGCGGCGTGATCGTCGTCAGGGCTGTCCGTCGGACGGTGCGGGCCAGTATTCGACAACACCACTCGGCGCGAGGACCACCCCAGATCATCCATCGCGATCATCACGTGACAGATGTTCGAAGCAGTCCCGGTGGGTGCTGGAACACCACACCGGGACCTGAGATCCCGACCCTGCGCGAACAGGAGCGAGACCCTGATGCCCATCTTCCCGCCTGACCTCGACCCGCCACGCGACCCCTCCGACGGACAGCCCTTCGTCCGCCTGGACGCCCCCGGCCACGGCTACTACGAGATGACCGTCAAGCCGGGCGCCGACCCCTTCGACGTCGCCCGGATCGCCATCGCGATCCCTCACAGCGCGGTGTTCGTCGAAGCCCTCGGAGACGTGGACGTCGTGTTGGTGTTCCGCGTGATCCCCGGCAGCACGCTTCCGGCAACTGCCCCGCCGCCTCGGCCACATCCGACCGGCGGATGGATTCCCGACATCACCCCGTACAGACGGGTTCCCGCGCAGCGCCAGCCGCGCTGATCAGATCTCGCGGTTCTTCTCCCCATTTTTCTGTTCCTCCGCTGGGCGTTGCACCTGCCGGGGGACCGGGCGGGTCCAGGGTCGGCGAAGCCGATCACGAAGTGACGCGTAGCGCCCTGGACGCGGCCGGGCTCCTGGCGGACCCTTCACCGCCCCGGAGGAACAGAACCCCACCGCTGGCGATCGGCCTGAACGCGCCCTGGCGGACCCCTGATTCCCCCTTTCTCGCAAGGAGTTGTCCTCGTCATGTCCGAGACTTCCGGCAGGCGTCGGGAA
>NZ_CAAAFT010000133.1:0-4899 GCF_900634765.1 Candidatus Protofrankia californiensis
ATCCCATCATGTAAATAACCAAGAATCACGAGACACTAGGGAGGCGAGACAGACGAATGACAAGAAGCACGGTTCAACTGGATGACTCCGTGGCGATCGTTACCGGTGCAAGCAAGGGCATTGGACGCACGTTCGCTATAGGGCTGGCCAAGGCTGGGGCAAACCTGGTGGTGAATTTTAAGAACGACCACCGTGGTGCTGACGAGACTTGCAGTCTCGTCAGGCAGTTCGGAAGAAAGGCAGTCGCAATCGGCGCCGATGTCGGACAGCGGAATGACGTCGAGCGCCTGATAAGCGGAACTATCGACAACTTCGGCCGGCTCGACGTACTCGTCAACAACGCTGGCCGCACCCGCTTTGGCCTTGCCAGCGATGCAACACAAGAAGATTGGGATGATGTGATGAATACCAATCTTCGCGGCTCGTTCTTCGCCACTGTCTCTGCTGCACAAGTGATGGGCGACCATGGTTCGGTCATCAATATATCATCATGCGCCGCAACGCTAATGATTGAAAATCATTCACTGTACACGACATCAAAGGGCGGGCTAGAAGCAATGACGCGGCAGCTTGCGCTCGAATTGGCACCGCGTATACGGGTGAACGCCATTGCTCCAGCCGCAACCAGCACAGAGAGAAATTGGGAGTATGACCCAGATTTCGATCGTAGCTGGCAACGCGTGACACCAATGCGGCGAGTCGCGACGCCTGAGGACTTCGTAGGGCCGCTGATCTTCCTCGCCTCCGACGCCTCAGCCTTTGTCACCGGCGAAGTCCTGCATGTCGACGGGGGCTGGACTATCAAAGGCGACTATCCCAGCATGGCGCATTACGATCTCGAAGCCGACCGGAAACGGGGATAGGTGAACCAGATGGAAATCGGATTAGTCGTCGACCCTCGGCTGGGGCGCTCGTGGCCGGAGGCGCTTGATCTTGCAGTACGAAACGGCATCACTCACATAGAGCCGGCTGGCGGCGGTCACGTTCCAACGACTTATCTTGACCCTCATGAGCTATCCGCCAACGCCGAAGCGCTCGCCAGCTTCGCCCAATCGGTAACATCACGCGGGCTAACGATCTCGGCACTTGGGTGCTACGGAAATCCGCTCCATCCTGATGCAGTACGCGCAGAGGCGGCTCATTCGGACCTTGTCGCCATGTGTGACGTTGCTAGTAAGCTTGGCGTGGCGCGGATAACCGTGATATCTGGTGTTCCGTCCGGCGGCCCCAGCGACCGAGTGCCAAATTGGATTATTCCCTCCATCTACGCGGACTTTGAAGAGGTGTACCGCTGGCAGTGGGAAGAGAAGCTCATCCCATACTGGCGCGAGGCATGCGCGATTGCGAAAGACTACGGCATAACACTATGCATGGAGCCGCTCGGCGGATTCATGGTTTACAACGCGCAGACATTCTTACGACTTCGGGAAGTCTGCGGTGAGAAACTTTGCGTAAACGTCGATCCCTCACATTTGTGGTGGATGGGAATTGACCCGCTAATCTTCATTGACCAGCTTCGCGGTGCAATAGGGCATGCGCATGCCAAAGATGCGCGACTTGACCCACGTCGAGTCGCACATGACGGTGTCGTTCCTGCATGCCGTTATGATGACTGGGACCAGCGATCGTGGACGTATAAGGCGATCGGGTTCGGTCACGCCGAAACATTCTGGCGTGACTTCTTCACTTCTCTGCGCCGCAACGGATATGATGACGTCGTCGCGATCGAGATCGAAGAGTCGTTTATGACGGTGGATGAAGCGCTAGAAAAGTCCGTCGACGTCGTTAGACGGGCAGCTCCCCGCGCACCCATACCGTCCGAGAACTGGTTCGATAAGTATGAGTGGTCGCCTGCATCTATTGAGTGACAATCGAGAGGTGCGGCGGGCCGACTCACCGGAAAGATCATGCGGTTGATGCGGGCCATGACCTCACCGATGACAGGCTTCCTGCGGCTCCCTTCCACAGGCTGGGCGCGTCTCTGTCAAACCTACGTGCCACCCGACGGCCTTATCACGACGAGGAGACCAGATTGCGGAAGATTCGAAGTGGCGCCCGCGACGCCTTGGAGGGCGTTCTCGCCGACGGGCAGACGATCGTCATAGGTGGATTTGGCCTGTGCGGTAACCCGAACAGCCTGATCGAGGCGGTTCGCGAGGCAGGCGTTCATGACCTCACGATTGTGTCGAACAACATGGGAGTCGATGGCAAGGGGCTCGGCATCCTTCTCGAGAGCCGTCAAGTCATCAAGGTCGTGGCGTCCTACGTCGGCGAGAACAAGCTGTTCGCGCAGCAGTACTTGAGCGGAGAGCTGGAGGTCGAATTCGTGCCGCAAGGAACGCTCGCCGAACGGATGCGGGCCGGTGGAGCCGGCATTCCTGCCTTCTATACGAAGACCGGTGTCGGCACGTCCATCGCGGACGGGAAACCGCACGCCGAGTTCGACGGCGAAACCTACCTGCTCGAACGTGCAATCACCGCCGACGTCGCGCTCGTGCATGCCCACACGGCCGACCCGGAAGGCAACCTGACTTACCGGTACACCGCGCGTAACTTCAACCCGGTTGTCGCAACCTGTGGACAAGTGACTGTGGTCGAAGCGGAACTGTTCATCGAAAACTACCTGGACCCTGACCGCGTCGTCACGCCAGGCATCTACATCGACCGCCTGATCCATGCACCGAACCCGATCAAGCACATTGAGCAGCGCACCGTGCGCCGCCGCGAACTCACCGGGTCGGGTGCCGAGTCATGAGCTGGACCCGCGAGGACATTGCGCGCATCGCGGCCGAGGAGGAACTCCACGACGGAGATTACGTCAACCTCGGCATTGGCATACCCACCCTGGTGGCGAACAACCTACCCGCCGGCGTACACATCACGCTGCAGAGCGAGAACGGCATCCTCGGAATGGGGCCGTTCCCGTTCGAGGGCGATGAGGATCCAGACCTCATCAATGCGGGCAAGCAGACTGTCACTCTCAATCCTGGCGCCAGCATCTTCGACTCAGCCGCTTCATTCGCCATGATCCGTGGCGGCCACGTCGACGTCGCGCTCCTTGGTGCCCTCCAAGTCGGCGCCAACGGTGACCTGGCGAACTGGACCGTGCCCGGATCGCTGGTGAAAGGCATGGGCGGCGCCATGGACCTGGTCGCCGGGGCGCGACGGATCGTCGTCCTCACCGACCACACGGCTAAGGACGGCACACCCAAGATCGTTAGTAACTGCACTTTGCCACTAACTGGTCGCTGCGTCGTTCACCGCATCATCAGCGACCTCTGCGTGCTCGATGTCACGCGCGACGGGCTCCTGCTCACACGCTTGGCGCCGAACGTCTCGACAGCCGAGGTGATGGACAAGACCGATGCGCCGATCACGATGGCGGGCGGAACGGAGTTCGAGCGCCTCTCGGCAGCGCTGGAGGAGGAGCAGGAGGTGGCGACGCATGTCAACGGGGCCTCACGCTGAGGTCGTGGCCGGCTTCGTTGCTCCGGGGTTCGAACCCATCGCCGAGGAGTTCGACCGGAACTTCGCGCTGCGGGGTGAGGCGGGCGCGGCCTTCTCGGCGTACGTCGACGGGGAGCTGATTGTTGACCTGTGGGGTGGCGTTGCGGACGCCGAAGCCGGCCGAAGATGGCGGAAGGACACGCTGCAGCTGGTGTTCTCGGGCACCAAGGGGCTGGTCGCCACCTGCTTGCTGGTGCTGCTCGATCGCGGAGAGCTGTGTCTCGATGCGCCTGTCTGCGAGTACTGGCCGGAGTTTGCGGCAAACGGCAAGGAGACCATCTCCGTTGCAGAGCTGGCGTCACACCGTGCACGTCTCCCGGGGATCCGATCCCCGCTGGCTGCGGCCGATCTGGTCGACGATCGGCGCCTGGCTGCGCTGCTCGCCGAGCAGCCGCCTGAAACGGACCAACGCGCAGCGCGGATGTATCACCCACTGACGTACGGATGGCTCTGCGGCGAGCTAGTCCGCCAAGTGAGCGGACGCAGCGTGGGGCGCTTCTTCGCCAAGGAGATCGCCGCCCCTCTGCAGCTCGAGGTCTGGATCGGCTTGCCCAACGCGATGGAGCCGCGGGTTTCCATGCTGAGCTATGGGCCGGGCTGGGGGGCGAACCCCGCATACGGCCCTGGCAGCGCGGGCGGCGACCAGCTGCAGGCCATGGTGTGGGCGAACCCGCCGATCTTCCCTCCCGATGAACCGTTGTGGAACCGCCGGGCGTTGCATGCGGCTGAGATTCCGGGTGTCAACGGGATCGGCACCGCCCGCTCCATGGCACGGCTGTACGGGTGCCTCGCCCGAGGCGGTGAGCTGGAAGGAGCCCGGCTTGCCTCCTCGGAGGCGATCGACCTCGCGCGCACGGAGCTGGCTCGCTTCCGCGAGCCGTTCGTGGGCGAGCCGATAGCCTACGGCGTCGGGTTCCAGCTCCAGACCGAGGCACGCGTCTTCGGGCCGCCGGCGGAGGCGTTCGGGCATACGGGCGCCGGAGGCTCGGTCCACGCGGCGTGGCCAGAGGAGCGTGTGGGCTTGTCGTATGTGATGAACCAGATGCGTGACGATCCTGCGGGTGACCCGCGCTCGCAGGCGCTGCTCGACGTGCTCTACGAGGCGGTGCGGAGACGCAGCTGAGGCATTGATCCCGCGTACGCGGTGTCCAGGCGCGAACGTCGACGTGGGACATCTATGGGCATTTTGCAGCCCAGCTGTCTGCCTCGACTTTCGCGGTTATGCGGCGTCGGTGTCCCAGGCCAGGCGGATGGCGTGGATTTCCGCTGGTGTCGGCCGCTCGGGGCGAGTGACCTGATATTTGGCGGCGATCAGGACGCTGCGGAGCTTGGCGGCCATGTCGGCGGTCGCTTCGGGGTCGACCTGGTCCGCGTCGTGGAGGATGACACGTT
>NZ_CAAAFT010000134.1:0-1262 GCF_900634765.1 Candidatus Protofrankia californiensis
GGACAGGCACTGTGGGCGGTCGACTTCGACGGACCAGCGGGCGGCGTAGCGTTCGACGATCTGGGCGGGTGTGGCGGTCAGGTCGGTGGTGACCAGGGCGAGGTTGTAGGTGCATGCCCGGCCGGGGTGGTCGCGGACCAGCACGACGGTGACCGGGCGGGGGCCGAACACGCCGTACCAGAGGCAGCGGACCGTGGCGGTGTGCACGGTGGTCCGTTCGCCGTAGCGGGACACGTCGACGGGGGTGAACGTGGCGGTGGCGGCGAGCTGGGCCAGACAGCCGAGCCGGTCGCCTTTGAGGCGGGGCCGGCCTCGTTTCCCGGTGCGCGGCGGGGCCGGCTGGTAGAGGGCGGCGTCCTTGCGGAGCCGGGTGGTCCAGGTGACCGTGGTGGGCAGGGTGCGGAGTTCGTCGCCGGCGTAGGCGGCGTCGGCGACGACGTGGACGGTCCGGCCGGGCATGGCGGCGGCCAGCTTCTCGACTGCCTGGGTGGCGAGGCGGAGCCGGGAGGCGGGGTGGTGTCCTTGCGGACCAGTCGGGCCAGCACCGGCAGGCACACCGGCCGGTCCAGCATCGGCAGCGTCACCACGACGCCGACGACGACCCAGTTGTTCCCGTAGCCGACCTGGTGGCGGCCTTTCGCGGAGCCGTCGTGGAACCAGCCGGCCGCCCAGACCTTCTTCCCTGACCGGTGGAACAGCGTGTCGTCGACTGCGACGAGGACCGGCTGCCTGTCGCCGACCAGCAGGCGCACGACCACGCCGGCCAGCGCCAGGCCGACCGCGTCCGGCGACCAGCGGGCGCGCGCGAAGAACCGGTGCGCCCGGTCGTGCGGCCACGTCCGCGACAGCCCCGCGCCCACCAGCATCCCGCACACCGTGCGCCGGCCCGTCTGGGCGAGCGCCCCGGCGACCAGGGCACGGAACACCTCGAACGTCGGCGCGGTGAAACACGGCCGGAAACCCGCCAGCAGAACGGCCAGCGAAGAAGGTAAAGTGACGTCCGGGAGCATCGGCGTCCACTCTTTCGAGTTGGTTTTAGGAAGCGCCGATGCTCCCGCTACCAGCCCATCGGGTCGCTGTCTTCCCTTTTCGACACCCCGTGCGGTGCCACGTGCGGACACCGCCCACCGGATTCTTCTTCACTCAAAGAGTGAACTCAATGCGCCTCGACACACCATTGTTGGCGATCAAGGAAAGTGCGAAAGTCGAGTTACCTCGTAGGTCACGGATGCGTCGTAGGCGCGTCGATGCCACGCAGCAGG
>NZ_CAAAFT010000134.1:1287-3646 GCF_900634765.1 Candidatus Protofrankia californiensis
GCCACGAACGCTGAGGAGGTCAGAGCCAGTAGCGCGGCCGGGATGCGAGCGTCGGCGGACGCCAAGCCTGTTGCGCCTGACACCGCCGCGAGCACGACTGCGGGAAGCCCAAGGACGATGTGCATTGCGCCCCAGAACCGTGCCCACGCGCGGGCCTGCTGGGCCTGGCGTCCGGCTTCGAGAGTGATGTTCTGGAGTTCGGCTCGCAGGTGGGCGATCTGCGGGCTGTTGGTGGTGGACGGCGGATCGCCGGTGTCGGTGCTGTGTGCGTAACGGGCGAACCAGCTGTCCTCCTCGCCGGGAGGCATATCGGGTTCATGTAGGTTGCCCATGCCCGAATGATGCCGTAGCCGACCAGGCGCATCAGGCGCTCGTCTGATGCTGCCGGTAGGCGGGGCACTCCACCCGTTGCGCCCCGGCGGCCCGCCCGACCGCCGGGGCGTTGCCGAAACGACGTTTCATTCAGACGAACGGCATAGGTGGGACACGGCTGGCGCCGGTGACGACGGCCAGGAGCACGAGTACACCGGCATTGCCGAAACCTCGTGTCACGTGCGAAAGCGCCCCAGCTATGAGCCGGGCCGTTCCGACGTGGCCGACACCCTGGTGACACGGACGGTGCGGGCACTGCGGACGGGCGTTGACGTACACCGGCCCCGGGGATCAATGGAACCGTGGTTGGCGCTGAGATTGATCTTGCTGGCTACTCGTCCTCTGGGCGCTGGAGGACCTGGGCCTGGAGGCGTTCGCGAAGGTCGGCTTCCTCGGGCGTCAGCGGGTCGTCGGGGTGCCGGATACGGACGGGCTTGGGCCGGATCGGCAGGCCGTCGTCCGCGGCGGCCTGCTCGGCTTCGGCGAGCGCCCGGTAGAGGGAGGCGACGGACGGGGACTTGCCCGCGTTCTTCCCGGTCTTGATGGTGAGCTTCTTCGCGATGTCCGGGACGGGGACGCCCTTGTCCTTCAGTGCGAGGGCGAAGGTGAGTGAGTCGTCGTCGATGACCTTCGGCCGTCCGCCGTGGTTGCCCTTGGCGGCGGCGATGACCTGGCCTTCGAGGGTCTTCTCCCGGATGTAGTTGCGCTCGATCTGCCCGGCGACGGCGAGCACGGCGAAGAACATGGCGCCCATGCCGTTGGGGTCGTAGATGCCGGTGAGCGGGCCGGTGAGGAGTTCGAGCTGGATGCCGCCGGCCTGGAGCTCGGCGGACAGCGTCATCAGCTCGGCGGCGTTGCGGGCGAGGCGCTTGAGTTCGTGGACGGTGAAGATGACGGGCGTCTCGGGCGCGGCCTCCTTGAACTGGTGGGCCAACGCGAGCGCCTTCTCCAGCTCGGGCCGGACCTTGACGCGGGTGCTGATCTGCTCGTGAAAGATCTTGTGGCACTCCGCCCGGCGGAGGGCTTCGAGTTGGCTCGCCAGCTCCTGGCGGGCGGTCGACGTCCTCGCGTACCCGATCCGCACCGGCCGCTCGGTCCGCGGCGCCGGGACCACGGCGAGCGCGGGGCCCTGCTTCCACGTCCGGCCGGGGCCACGGTCGGCGGGCACCGGCACTTCGAGTTCCTCGCGCAGCGCGGGCACGAGGACGAAGCGCGGGGTGTGGTACTTCGCGGCAGTCTTCCCGCCCCGGGTGCGGCAGGCACTGCCGGCGGGCGCGTCACAGTTCGGGCAGTCGTGACGTTCTACCGCCAATGCGGCCTGCTCGGGCGTCAAGTTCATGACGGCAGTCTCTCAGAAGTGCCTCGCACAACATGCGGGTTTCGAGAGGACTTTTGCGAACGGCGACCTGCGGAAACGTGATCGCCTCCTGGTCTCTCGCAGAACTCTCGCATCTGTTCATTTATGAGAATCGCGGAACGTGACAGCCGTGGCCGGAGGTCGCCCGGTGGTGTGAGCGACAGGTGGTGGCGGGCCACGAAGACGCCGAGCGCCGCCGCCCTGTACCGAGGGATCGAGGTCCCCGGAAATCCCAAGGAATCCGCCCGGCGCCCACGCGGCCGCCACCACCCCAAGCACCAGGACCAGATGTCACGATCCGGTACTCGAACATCCCGGGAAGCACCCGCTACCTCGGAACGTCCTTAACTACGGATTAGGAAATCCCGATGAGGTTGATCTTGCTGGGGTCGGCGTACTTCGCGGGGGCTTCGAGCTGGCGGGGTACGGCACCGGACCGCGCCGAACTCGGCCGGAGATAGGTCCCGCCCTTTCGAGCCACAACTGCGCGCTCAGCTGACGGCAGCGCCGAACCACTTGGGCAGCTGGCTGAGCAGATCCTGCTGGTCTTCACCGACCCACGCCACGTGGCCGTCCGGCCGCAGCAGCGCCGCGGGCACGTCCAGTTCCTCGCTGACGTCGACGACGTGG
>NZ_CAAAFT010000135.1:0-706 GCF_900634765.1 Candidatus Protofrankia californiensis
CCTTGTCGACGACCCTGAGCTGCGATGCACGCAGAGCGGAAACTTCGTCTGCTCCCTTCGCCTGGCCAGCACGTCGCGCCGGTTCGACCGCACGCAGAACCGCTGGGTGGATGGTCGCACCGTCTTCATCACGGTCACCTGTTGGCGGCATATGGCTGAAAACGTCGGCGCATCGTTGCGCAAGGGAGACAGGACGCTCGTGGTCGGGCGGCTACGGCAGAGGTCCTTCGAGACCCATGAGGGAAACCGCCGGGTCGTCTACGAGGTGGATGCCGACGCTGTTGCGGTTGATCTTGCACGTCAGACGGCAGAGGTCCGGCGGACGGTTCGCTCGAATGGGGACGGTCAGGCTGCGGAAGAGGTGGCGTCAGGGCAGGGGGCCGTTGGTACGACCGACGGAGCCGGTGTGCACGATGGCAGGAGCGAGGCACGCTTCGAGACCGGTACGGAGTATCGCGACGGAGATCTTGCCGACACGGGTGCGGCCGACACGGGTGCGGATGAGCCGTTCGGCAAGTCGCTGCTCGGTGCCACCGCGCCGGTGGCAGAGTTCGACGAGGTGCCGCCCCCGGCCACGGCTCTCCACCCGGCCGCGGTGTGACGCAACGGGTCCGACCAGCTCCGATTTGTCCATCGACTCGGCTGTCCGCCCGCGCTGACACGGACCCGTGCCCGATCGGGATGGAAGCTGTGGGTAGCGTCGGTC
>NZ_CAAAFT010000135.1:731-2989 GCF_900634765.1 Candidatus Protofrankia californiensis
GACCCGTGCCCGATCGGGATGGAAGCTGTGGGTAGCGTCGGTCCGTGACCAGCGCGCGGGGGGCCGACACGCCAATGCCCATCCCAGTGCCGCGGGGGCAGACGGGAACGCCCCGGACGGATGGTAGCGGCCCGGATACGGAATCCACGGATCAGCCCATGGATCAGCGGCTGGAGCCGTCCGACCGGCACCTCTCTGACCGCCGGTCGGACGGTCGGCCGGCTCGTGGGCCGGGGTGGCGATATTCACGTGCGGTCCTGCGATCACGGTTGGCCGCGGTATCCCGGCCCGGCTGGACGGTCGCGGTGGCGGCCCTGCTCAGCGCGGTTGCCGCCGTACTGATCAATCAGCATCTGTTTCCCTACCTGTCGATCAACAACGACGAGGCGCTCTACCGGCTGCAGGCCCAGACGTTGGCGGGAGGCGACTTGTTTCCATCAGCGCCGCCGTCGGCCGAGTCCTACGCACCGTGGCTGGCGACGGTTGTCGATGGTCACTATGTACTGAAGTACACCCCTGTGATCGCTGGGTTGTTAGCCTTGAGCCTAGTGATCACCGGCGGGACGGCCGCGGCGCTTGCCTTTGTCGCGGCTGCCGCGGTCGGGGTGACCTACCTCGTCGGGATCGAGCTGCTCAACGACCGGCGGGCCGCCGCCGTCGCCGCGTGGTTGCTGGCCCTGTCACCGCTGACAGTCCTGCACAGCGCGATGCTCTTGCCGTATCTGCCGGTGCTCGTCCTGTCCGAATGCGTGGTGCTCGGACTGCTGCGTGGGCTGCGTACCCGTCACCGGCCGCCGCTCATCGGCGCCGGGCTGGCACTGGGGCTTGCGGCGGCGGTGCGTCCGTACGACACCGTGCTGGTACTCGGCCCGCTTGTGCTGTGGGTGGTGTGCCGAGGTGCGCGTGGACGGCGGTGGTGGGTGCTGCGCTGGGTGGGAACAGGGCTGGTTGCTCCGGTCGCTCTCCTACTCAGCTACAACGCGGCGGCGACGGGCAGCCCCTTCCAGCTTCCGTTCGCGCTGCTGGAACCCGATGACAAGTTGGGTTTCGGGGTCCGCAGGCTCTTTCCCACCGACACCGCTCACCGCTTCGGGGTGGCCGAAGGGATCGCCGCCATCGGCGATCATCTGTGGCTGCTCGGCGCCTGGGCGTGCGGCGGGGTTCTCCTCGCGGTCCTGTCGGCCGCGACGGTCGCCCGCCGTCGGCTGTCCGCCCCTGCGCTCACGGTCGGAGCCGGCGCCCTGCTCCTGATTGTCGGGTACGTCGGGTTCTGGGGCGCCTGGAACGCTGCCGACCTGTGGGGCGGCACCCGCTACATCGGCCCGTTCTACCTCATGCCGGTGCTGGTCACGCTTGTCCTGTTCGGAGCCCGCGGGCTGGTGGACATGGCCTCGGCGTGGCCACGCATCACCGGTCTCGCCGCCGGCGCGGGTCTCGCTCTGAGTGCGTTCGTCCTGGTCGTCGCATTGCAGGACAACATGACGTTCACCCGGCGTGATCGCGATCTGTCGAATATGATCGCTACCCAAGCTGGTCCCATGTTGGTCATCGTTCCGGTCGACCCGGCCTTTCTCATGCACCCCACATCGGTGGTGTCCAACTCGCCGACGCTGGACGACCGGGTGCTGTACGCGGTCTCGCGGGGGCAATCCGACTTCGACGTCGTTGCCGATCATCCGGACCGGCCGGCGTACCTGCTCAGGTTGGCCATCGGTTACAACCGGACGCTGGCATCGTCGTCGGCAGCCCAGTTGGAACGCCTGCGGGTGGTGCACAGCGCGAGTGTCGACGTCGGCATCACCGCGTCGGTGCCGGCCGGTGCCCGGGCGGCCCGTATAGAGGTGACTGGAGGCGGCAGGCGGAGCTCCTTCCCGGTGAACCCGGATCAACCACTGGTGGGCCGGCTCACCATCAGCCCCGACGGTGTGGACACAACCGGCCTCGGGTTCCGTCCGAAAGTTGGTGATGTCCTTGCCACAAAGGACCGTTCGGTGACGCTGAGGCTGTTCTACACCCCGTCGGCAGATGGCCGTGAACGTCTTCTTGACTGGACTGACCTGCCCGTTCGCGTCGATTCCAGGCAGGCCGCGGTCAGGGTCTTGGTACCGGACAGTCAGGTGGGTGCGGTGGGATCGGGGGTGACGCCGACGATCCGGCTCAGCGCGGGCTGACGACCCGCACCTGTGTCCGGCGGCGGATTCCCAGCAGTCCGGAGTCCGCCGCCTCGTGGTGCCCGCCTCGTGGTGCCCGCCTCGTGG
>NZ_CAAAFT010000135.1:3443-4285 GCF_900634765.1 Candidatus Protofrankia californiensis
TGCCCGCCTCGTGGTGCCCGCCTCGTGCTGCCCGCCTCGTGCTGCCGGCCCCTGCAGTACCTGCCCGGTGCCGGCCCGGATGAGGACGCAGTCGCGGCTGGCGGGATCCGCCCTTGCAGTACCTGCCTGGGCCGGCCGCGGCGGAGGCTACGGCCCATGGCGAGGAGCTCTGCCGCGGCCCTACCTGCCCGGCCGGTGAGATTCGCCGGACCGGCCGGACCGGCAGGCCCATCTGACCCATAAGGTTGACCGCATGGCGCAGTACGTCTTCCAGATGCGCAAAGTGCGCAAAGCCCACGGTGACAAGGTCGTTCTCGACGACGTCACCCTGTCGTTCCTGCCCGGCGCAAAGATCGGTGTCGTCGGTCCGAACGGTGCGGGTAAGTCGTCGCTGCTCAAGATCATGGCCGGTCTTGACCAGCCGAGCAATGGAGACGCGACGCTGAGTCCCGGTTTCACCGTCGGCATGCTTGCGCAGGAACCGCCGCTGGACGAGACAAAGGACGTCCGCGGCAATGTCGAGGACGGCGTCCGGGAGATCCGTGAGGTCCTTGCCCGGTACGAGGAGATCAACGAGAAGATGGCCGCGCCGGACGCGGACTTCGACTCCCTCCTCGCCGCGCAGGCAGCCCTCATCGACAGGATCGAGGCGGCGAATGCCTGGGAGCTCGACAGCCAGCTCGACCAGGCGATGGACGCGTTGCGCCTGCCTCCCGGCGACGCCGATGTGACCAAGCTCTCCGGTGGTGAGCGGCGCCGTGTCGCGTTGTGCAAGCTCCTGCTCGAAGCTCCCGACCTGCTCCTGCTGGACGAGCCCACGAACCACTTGGACGCCGAGAGCG
>NZ_CAAAFT010000135.1:4310-7128 GCF_900634765.1 Candidatus Protofrankia californiensis
CGACCGCTACTTCCTCGACAACGTCGCCGGCTGGATCCTCGAACTCGACCGTGGCCATACCTATCCGTATGAGGGTAACTACACCACGTACCTGGAGGCCAAGGCCGCTCGGCTCAAGGTCGAGGGTGGCAAGGACGCCAAGCGCAAGCGCGTCCTTACTCAGGAGCTGGAATGGGTGCGTTCGAACCCGAAAGCCCGTCAAGCCAAGAGCAAGGCACGTCTCGCCCGGTACGAGGAGCTGGCAGCCGAGGCCAACAAGGCGCGTCCTCGCGACTTCGAGGAGATCCAGATCCCGCCCGGCCCGCGGCTGGGGAATGTCGTGATCGAGGCGAAGAAGCTACGCAAGGGCTTCGGCGATCGGCTTCTCATCGACGACCTGTCGTTCTCGTTGCCCCGCGGTGGCATCGTGGGTGTGATCGGCCCGAACGGCATCGGCAAGACCACCTTGTTCACCATGTTGACCGGTCAGGCGACTGCCGACGCCGGTGAGCTGCTCATCGGTGAGACCGTGGACATCGCCTACGTGGACCAGAGCCGTGCGGGTCTGGACCCGAAGAAGAACGTGTGGGAGGTCGTCTCCGACGGGCTCGACCACATCATCGTGGGCAAGGTCGACCTACCGAGCCGCGCCTACGTGTCGTCCTTCGGCTTCAAAGGGCCTGACCAGCAGAAACCCGTCGGTGTCCTCTCCGGCGGAGAGCGCAATCGGCTCAACCTCGCACTGACTCTCAAGAAGGGCGGCAACCTGCTGCTCCTCGACGAGCCGACCAACGACCTGGACGTCGAGACGCTGCGTTCGCTGGAGGATGCACTCGGCGAGTTCCCGGGCTGCGCGGTGGTGATCTCTCACGACCGGTGGTTCCTCGACCGTGTCACCACTCACACCCTCGCCTGGGAGGGCACGGACTCCGACCCGGCCCGCTGGTTCTGGTTCGAGGGGAACTTCGCGGACTACGAGGCAAACAAGATCGACCGTCTGGGTGCCGAGGCGGCACGGCCACACCGGGTGACCTACCGCAAACTTACCCGAGACTAGGGCACCGGCCAGGTAGTGCGGACCCCGTCCGCAACCACCCGCAGGGGTCATGATCCAAACGAGTTTGTTGCTGTGCACGCTTTTCGGCCGAATTAGCGTACACGGCGACAAACTCGTGCCGATCTTCTCCGGTGGCCAGCGCTCATCGACGCATGCCAGCGTTCGCCAGGCCACGCATGATTACATGACCGGCGTACTGGCGGCATCCGGGACTGTCGGTAACCAGCGTGGGCCGTGTCTTCCGGGGCGCAGCCGCGCCCTGCGGGTGAAGGCATGCCTTCCGGAGTGAACACGGGTGGATACGTGAGTGGACGCGGGTGCGCTCCCCGGATTCACTCCGGGCGGTTGACCAGGGAGTTGGCGGCCATCGTCAGGTAGTCCCAGAGGGGTTGGAAGTGCTCCGGCGGCAGGTTGAGCTCGTCGACGGCGGCTTGCATCCGGACCAGCCAGGCGTCCCGCTGGGCGGGGCCGATCGCGAACGGCGCGTGCCGCATCCGCAGCCGGGGATGTCCGCGCTGCTCGCTGTAGGTTGACGGCCCGCCCCAGTACTGGACGAGAAACATCCGCAGCCGCTCCTGCGCGCCGGAGAGGTCTCCCTCCGGGTAGAGCGGGCGCAGCAGCGGGTCCTCGGCAACCCCCGCGTAGAAATGGGCTACCAGCCGGCGGAAGGTCTCCTCGCCTCCTACCGCGTTATAGAGGGTGTCTGCCGGACGGGCCGTGGACGGTTGCTGGGTCACACCGACCATTGTGCTGGACGGATCGTGGGCAGCGAGCATGATGCGGCCAACGGCATCTTTTCGGATCACCGGTTGCCGTCCGCGTCCCGGTTCCCCCACGGTGCATCGCAGTGGGGGAACCGGGACGGCGCAGTGTAGCGGGGAACCGTGGCGTGGCGTCAGCCTGCTGGAGGTGGAGGTTGGAGGTGGAGGAAGGCCGGCGGACCTCGGATGCGCATCGCAGCGGGGGAACTGTGGTGGCGTACCGCAGCACGGTGTCAGCCGGAGCACGGTGTCAGCCGGAGTGCGGCGCGAGCCAGACTGTCGTGTCCGGGGGGAGCGTCAGGGTGGCTCCGTCGTAGCCGACCGGGCTGCTGGCCAGCACGAGACGTCCGGGTATGGCCAGGCTGACATCCGTCTCGGCGGTGGACATGACACAGGTCAGGCCAGTCGTGCCGGATGCGCTCGGCAGTGCATCGGATGCGTTCGACGGAGTGTCTGACGCGACCAGTAGTGTGTCGGACGCTTCTGGTGGCGTTCCGGGTGCGCTCAGTGGCCCCGGGCGGTCGAATGCCAGGACCGCGGGCACGGTGTCGTTGCGCCAGCGCAGTCGACCGGCTCCGAGCATGGGCAACGCCCGCCGCAACGCCAGCGCTCCGCGTACCAGTACCAGCGTCGACACCGGGTCGGACGCCTGTGCGGCGACGGTCAGCTCGGCCCAGCCGTCGGGCTGGGGCAGCCATGGCGGTACGCCGTCGGCGCCGCCGAACCCGTACGGCGCCCGCTGTCCTGACCAGGGTAGCGGGATCCGGCAGCCGTCCCGGCCGGGGCTGCGCCGCCCGGATCGTTCCCAGACGGGGTCCTGCCGGTACGTCGGCGGCACGTCCACCTCGGGCAGGCCCAGTTCGTCGCCCTGGTAGAGGAAGACCGGCCCGGGCAGGGCGAGCAGGGTCAGCAACGCGGCACGGGCCCGACGCAGGCCGGTCTCGCCGCCCCCGTAACGGCTCGCCGGCCGGGTGACGTCGTGATTGGCCAGCACCCAGGTGGTGGGCGCGCTCACCTCGGC
>NZ_CAAAFT010000135.1:7153-10456 GCF_900634765.1 Candidatus Protofrankia californiensis
ACGTCGTGATTGGCCAGCACCCAGGTGGTGGGCGCGCTCACCTCGGCGGTGGCGGCCAGATCTGCGGTGATCGCCGTACGCCAGGCCGTCGCCGACCACGGGGCGGCCAGCAGCGAGAAGGCGAAGGTCAGGTGCAGTTCGTCGGGACGCACGTAGCGGGCCAGTCGCCGTGGGTCGGCCACCCAGGTTTCGCCGACGAGTGCCCTGGCCCGTCCGTCGCGGCGACGGTAGTCCTCGATGATCGTGCGCCAGTGCTGGTAGATCTCGTGCACGCCTTCTTGATCCCAGCTGTGGGGTTCGGCCCGCTCGCGGAAGAAGGGGACGCCTTCGGCCGGGCGCGGTGGGTTGTCCGGCAGGATGTCGTTCTTGACCAGGCCGTGGGTGACGTCGATGCGGAAACCGTCGACACCGCGATCGAGCCAGAACCGGACGGTGGCGTCGTGGTCGTCGCGCACCCGGAGGTGCCGCCAGTTCCAGTCGGGCTGTTCCGGCGCGAACAGGTGCAGGTACCACTGGCCGTCGGCCACCCGGGTCCAGGCCGGCCCACCGAAGACCGAGACCCAGTTGTTGGGTGGCTCGCGGCCGTCCTCGCCCCGCCCGTTGCGGAAGATGTACAGATCCCGCTCGGGGGAACCGGCGCCGGCTGCCAGCGCGGCGCGAAAGGCCGGGTGGGTGTTGCTGGAGTGGTTCGGGACGAGGTCGACGAGAACCTTCAGCCCGTGCCGGTGAGCTTCGGCGAGTAGCGAGTCGAAGGCGGCCAGATCGCCGAACAGCGGGTCGACGTCACGGTGGTCGGCGACATCGTAGCCGTGGTCGGCCATGGGGGAACGATAGAACGGGGTGATCCAGATTCCGTCCACGCCCAGGTCGCGTAGATAGGGCAGGCGGGAGGAGATACCGGTGAGATCCCCGACCCCGTCGGAGTCGGAATCGGCGAAGCTGCGGATGTAGACCTCGTATATTACGGCGTCGAGCCACCAGTCACCCATGGTCTCATCCAATCCCGCAGCTCCGTCGCTGTCCGGCGTCCGTCGCCGAATCTTTCCAACGATCGCGGGCCCGGCTCCCTGGGCGCGAAATATCAATGATCGAACCGCCTTCGGCCCGCTGGTCCGGAGCCTGCCGCCAGGCGCGATATCCGATAACCGAACTAGACTCCGCCAGGTGGAGGAGGTGACGACACGTTATCAACTGACTTCAAAAGGTGTGCACAGTCCGTTCGTGCTTGTCCGGCGGGTTGTGCATGAGCGAATCGGACGCCTCGGCGGACACCTCCGCGGCCTCCTCGCCGGCTATGCTTTCGGTAGCAATGTGATTACTAAAAGCAACGGCACGGCCGCTGGTGACAACGCGGCGGGCAACGCCATCCGGACGGGCGCGGCCCTCACCGGGATGGCGGCGGGCCGGCTCGGATCGGTTCTGGCCGAGCTCGGCCGAGGGACGTGGTCACTGCGCCAGATACTGGGCCGTCCTCGCGAACGTGCCCCCGAGCGGCTCGCGCTCGAGCAGCTGGGCTTTCTTTCCGACGCCGGACTGGTGCTGTCGAGTTCCCTCGTCCCGCAGCGGATCATCGATATGATCGCGTCGCTGGCGGTACCACGGCTTGGTGACGGCGCCATCGTCTTTCTTCGCGACGGCGAGAAGGTACGCCTCGGCGCGATCGTGCACCGTGACGGCCGGGTCGCCGAGTATCTGCGCAACTTCGTTGCCGCCCGGCTGCCGAGCCTGGACAGCGAGGACGGGCCCGGTCTCGTCCTGCGGACGGGTCAGACCTGGTACATGCCGTACCTGACCGACGAGCTGATGGCGCGGATGTCCACAGCGGGTATGGCCGATGCTCCGTTCCCCGCGTTCCTGAAGGGTCCGACGATCACTGTTCCGATGCCGGGGCAGGGCCGGGTACTCGGTGCTGTCACGCTTGTGCGCAGTTCGGGGACCTACACCTCCGTCGACATCAGCCTTGCCGAGCACCTGGCCCGGCGGGGGGCGGCCGCGCTCGACAACGCGCAGCTCTACAGCGTCGAACAGGAGTCCGCTCTCACCCTGCAACGCTCGCTTCTGCCGGAGAACCCGCCCGCGCTGCGGGGGGTGGAGATCGCGATGGAATATCGTCCCGGAACGGCCGGGACGGAGGCCGGCGGCGACCTGTACGACGTGATCGCGCTCCCCGACGGCCGGGTCGGGATCGCGATCGGAGACGTGATGGGACGCGGCCTGCACGCGGCTGCGGTGATGGGGCAGCTGCGGGCGGCGTTACGCGCGTACGCGCTGGAGGACTGGGCGCCGGCCGAACTGCTGTCCCGGCTCGACCGGGTCGTGGACTCGCTGCCCGGGCTGCACCTGACGACGTGTATGTACATCGTCTACGACCCGGTGAGCCGTCGGGCCACCGTGTCCAACGCCGGCCATCTGCCACCGCTGCTGGTCATGCCCGACGAGGAGCCGGACTACCTGGTCCTCGACCCGGGACTGCCGCTCGGTGTCGGCGGCGCCGGAGCGTTCTCGGAGACGTCGCTGGAACTCCCGCCCGGTTCCGGCATCGTCCTGTACACCGACGGGCTTGTCGAGTCCCGCCGGCACCCGTTGGAGGACGGCATGGATCGGCTGCGCCGCGGGTTGGTCAGGGCGAGGGAGGACTCGGCGACAGCGGATGCCGGGACGCCCGTCGCGGGGGTGCCCTCGCCCGGTTCGGCGCGGGCGCTGCTGCGCCAGTGCCTGGCCGCGTCCGGAGTGGCCGTGCAGACCGACGACGACACGGCGTTGCTGGTGATGACCACCTATCCGTCCCGGCCGGCTCTGGTGGACGTGGCGTTGCCCGCCGAACCCGAGTCGGCCGTTCACGCCCGCTCGGCGCTCGCGCGAATCCTCGCTGGACAGCGTCTTGCCGCTGTCGCGGACGACGCCTTGCTGCTCGTCAGCGAAGTGGTGACGAACGCGGTGCTGCACGCCCGCAGTGATCTCGTGCTGCGCGTTCACCAGGAAGGGGACCGGTTGCGGGTCAGCGTCGAGGATCGGGAAGGTGCCAGGATGCCTCGCCGTCGGACACCCCGGGATGACGGAGAGTCGGGCTGGGGTCTGCTGATCGTTGACGTGCTCGCACACGGGTGGGGGGTGGAAACCACCGGTGACGGCAAACGGGTGTGGTTCGACCTGATGATCCCGGCGAGCGGCAACGCCGACAGGACGCTGTCGCGCTGACTACTCGCTACTCGTCCCGTCCGCTGGCTGGCTGCTCGTTGCGTCGGGGTCGGCCGCCCGGGGTCAGGCGGACGCGGCCTCGTCACCGTCGGAGCTCAGATAGCG
>NZ_CAAAFT010000135.1:11067-18081 GCF_900634765.1 Candidatus Protofrankia californiensis
AAGCCGCCAGCCAAGATCAGCCACAGCTCGGTCGGCTTTCAGATGATTGCAGCGGCCACAGGCCGCCACCACGTTCTCCCATACATGAGCGCCCCCGCGGGAGCGGGGGATGACGTGATCCAGCGATGTTGCCGGCGCGCCGCAGTAGACACAACGGTGATGATCCCGGGCCAGCACCCCTTTGCGGGTGAGGGGGACCTGCGAACGGTAAGGTACGCGGACAAACCGAGCCAGCCGTACGACGACAGGCACCTCGACGGTGTACGTGGCCGAGTGGAGAACTTTGTCCCCGGGTTCGACCATGACTGCCTTCTCGGTGAGCACGAGCACCAGCGCACGCCTCTGTGAAACCACGCATAACGGTTCATACGTGGCATTGAGAACCAGCGCTTCTGTCACGCGCCGACCTCCTCGCCCTACCGGATGGCGGCCGTCATGAGCTAGCCACCGGTGACACTGAGATAGTCAACCGCCTTCGGGTCTCGAACGCGAGTGGGTTTGCGATTGTCGCCGGGTAATCATTGACACACTGTGCAACCCGGTTCCTGTCCGACAAGCTTAGCGTAGCCGGCCGTTGTCTGTGTGTTATAGGCGGGTGCCGGACCCCTGTTCGGTAGCTGACACGTATCGGTAAGACTGGATGCCGCCGGATCCCCTGGGGGCCGCCCACCCGAAAGTTCGAAACCGATCACGTGTGAGGAGCTGACTGGAGGCCGTGGCCAACTCCCCGTCCCTGCTTGCCCAGCCGTTCGGATCGTTACTGCCCTCGGCGGCCGCAGCGTCGAGCTCGCCGCCGCCATCGCCGGCCGCTGTGCCCGCCGCATCCGCGAGCGTGCCCGTGCCGATCCCGACCGACGTCCCGCTGGGACCCAGCCTTGGCCAGATCAGGGACGCGCTGCAGAACGCCTGCGGAGCGCACCCCGGGGTGTTGTGCCGGACGGTCTACGACGTCACCCACAGCCAGTACCTTGCCGGCGGTGCCAACGTCTTCGTCGGCACGCCGCTGAAGATCCTGCTGATTCTGCTGGTTGCTTTCATCATCCGGTCGCTGCTGCACCGGTTCATCGTCCGGACGACCCGCCGAGCCTCCACCGGAGGGTCGGGTGGGATACTGCGCTCCGGGCGCGCGGTGCTTCTGGGCGCGTTCGGTGATCCCACTGTGCTGCTGGAGCGACGCCGGCAGCGCGCCGAAACGGTCGGATCACTGCTGCGCAGCGTCATATCCGTCATCGTCTTCGGGATCGCCTTCGTCACGGTCCTCGGCGAGCTGGACATCAACCTCGCACCGATCGTGGCAAGTGCCGGAATCGTCGGCGTCGCGGTCGGCTTCGGCGCGCAGAACCTCGTCCGGGACTTCCTGGCCGGCATGTTCATGCTGCTGGAGGACCAGTACGGCGTGGGTGACGTGATCGACGTGGGGCCGGTCAGCGGGAACGTCGAGGCGGTCAGCCTGCGCGTCACCCGCCTGCGTGACGTCGAGGGCACCGTCTGGTACGTCCGTAACGGCGAGATCGCCCGGGTGGGGAACAAGGGCCAGCAGTGGGCACGGACAGTGCTCGACGTACCGCTCGACTACGACACCGACGTGGCCACGGCCAAGCGGATCCTCAAGCGGACGGCGGACAAGCTCTGGACGGATCCGCAGTTCGCCGCCGCCATCATCGAGGAACCCGAGGTGTGGGGGATGGAGTCGATGACCGCGGACGGCTACGCACTGCGCGTCATCGCCAAGACGCAGCCGCTGAAGCAGTGGGACGTCGCTCGCGCCCTGCGTGAGCGCTTCCGCGCGGCGCTGGAAGCCGAGGGCATCGCGCTCGGCAGCGTCCAGCGTAGCGAGGTCGTCATGATCGATGACGACGAGGAGCGGCGCGCCGATGACGAGAAAGGCGATGCCGGCCCGCACGCGACCAGCGCGACCGACAGCGGTCCCACCCCGGAGCTGGCCGGTCCCGCGCCCTCACCGGTGGGCCGGTCGTCCGGTCCCGTGCCCTCACCGGTGGGCCGGTCGTCCGGTCCCGCGTCCGCTTCCCGCTGACTCCCCGCGTCCGCGCCGCCGCTGGCTGGGCGGCCAGGTTGCCGGTGCCGCCTTCGTTCGACCGGATCGCCGGTGCCGCCTTCGGTCGGCCCGATTGTCGGCAGCGTGTCCGGCCGGATTGCCGGCGGTGTGTCGCGGTAGCTGAACCGCGGATAAGGATCACGGTAGGCGAAGCTGAGAGTTGGTCGCACCGGCTCCTGTCGCGCTGTGGGCCGGGCAGACTGTGTGGTGTGCGTGTACTGGTGGTCGATGACGAGCCGGCGGTCCGGGAGTCCCTCGAGCGATCGCTGAGGTTCGAAGGCTACGAGGTCAGTTCCGCCCGGGACGGGGCCGAGGCGTTGGACGCGGTCGCCCGCGACCGTCCGGACATCGTCGTGCTCGATGTGATGATGCCGCGGGTGGACGGCCTGGAGACCTGCCGGCGGCTGCGGGCCCGAGGCGACGACCTGCCCGTCCTCATGCTCACCGCCCGTGACGGGCTTGCCGACCGGGTGAGCGGCCTGGATGTCGGGGCCGACGACTACCTGGTCAAACCGTTCGCGCTGGAGGAACTGTTCGCCCGGCTGCGTGCCCTCACCCGCCGGGCGTCGCTGTCGGCCCGGGCGGCCAGCGCCGCCGCGGTGGCGGCCGGCGGGAGCGCGGACTCCTTCGCCGGTCTCGCCCTGGGGCTGCCGCAGGTGCTGGCGTTCTCCGACGTCCGTCTCGACCCGAGCAGCCGGCAGGTGACCCGCGGGGATCGCGACCTGACTCTCACCAAGACCGAGTTCGACCTGCTCGAGCTCTTCCTCGCCCACCAACGCCAGGTGTTGTCACGTTCGACGATCATGGAGAGGGTGTGGGGATACGACTTCGGTCCGTCCTCGAACTCGCTTGAGGTGTTCGTCAGCTACCTGCGTCGCAAGCTGGAGGCCGGCGGTGAACCCAGATTGCTGCACACGGTTCGCGGGGTCGGCTATGTCCTGCGGGAGACGGCGTGACGGACGGCGTGGCAGGCGCGGACGTGACGGCTGTCGCGGTCGGATCGAGCCCTGGCCCGTTATGAAGGCCCCAGCATGACAGCGCGGCCGGGATGAGCGTCCTACCCGGCTCGGGTACTGCCGGGCAGCAGTCGGACGTACCAGCGGATGGGTCCGGAAGAGGCATGCCTGGAAATGGTATGTCCGGAAATGGTGCGTCTGGAGGCGGGACGTCCTGGCGGCGCCGCTTCACGCACAGCCATCTGTCGCTGCGTAACCGGATGGTACTGCTGATCGGCGTCGCGGTGGCTGCCGTCGTGGCCGTGGTCGCGGGCGTGGCGCTCGCCTCGACCGGGATCGTGCTCAACAGGTCCATCGACGATCAGCTGACCGAGCAGGCCCAGGCGGCCGCTCGGACGATCGTGCCGAGCATGCCGGGCCCGCGCGGTTCGTGGCGGCTGATCGGATCCAACTTCGGTCTGCCTGCTCAGGTCATCCTCGCGGACGGCAGCACGGGCACCTGGTCGGGGCAGTCGGTGACGCTGCCCGTGAACGCCACCGACCTCGCCGTGGCCGAGGGGATGGTGGACAAGCAGCTGCGTACCGTTACCGTGGATGGTGACCGGTATCGGGTGGCGACCCTCCCCCTGCTGTTCCCCGGTCGTAGCCCGGGCGCGATCCAGCTGGCTCGGCCCATGGCCGACGTCGACCAGACACTGCGTACTCTCGGCCTGATCCTGCTGGGGGTGGGTGCGGCCGGGGTGGTCGGGTCGGTGCTGCTGGGCAGGTTGATCGCGCGGGCGTCCCTCAAACCGGTGAACGCCGCCGCCGCCGCCGCCGAGGAGGTGGCCCGTACCCAGGACCTGTCCGCGTTGATTCCGGTTACCGGCAGTGACGAGATCGCCCGGTTGGCCAGCAGCCTCAACAGCATGCTGCGGGCCCTGGAGGCCTCCCGTGCGCGCCAGCGCGAGCTCGTCGACGACGCCAGCCACGAACTGCGCACCCCGCTGACCAGCCTGCGGACCAACATCGAGTTGCTGTTGCGGGCTGAGGCCAACCCGCAGCGCGCATTGCCCGCGAACGACCGGGACGCGTTGCTGCGGGACGTCGACGCCCAGATCCGGGAGCTCAGCGGGCTGGTCAGCGAGCTGGTCGAGCTGGCCCGGGACGAAGTTCCCCCCGAGGACGTCGAGCGCACCGACCTGACCGAGATCGTCCACAGTGCGGCGGAGCGGGTGCGCCGGCGTGCCAAGACGAAGAACGTCCAGATCGTGGTGACCACCGCCTCGTCCCCCGTTGACGGGCGACCGCACATGCTGGAACGGGCGGTGACGAACCTGCTCGACAACGCGGTGAAGTTTTCTCCTCCGCAGGGCGAGGTCTTCGTGACTGTCGGTGGTGGCGAGGTTGTCGTCACCGACCAGGGCCCGGGGATCGCGCCGCAGGACCGGTCCCGGATCTTCGACCGGTTCTACCGCGCCACGTCCGCGCGCGGGCTGCCCGGCTCCGGGCTGGGCCTGGCCATCGTCGCGGATGCCGCGGCCGTGCACGGCGGGAGCGTGCGGGCCGAGGAGGGCCCGGGTGGGGGCGCACGCCTGCGGCTGTCGCTTCCGGTTCCCGAGGACGCGTTGTGGTCGTCACCGTCCGTTGCAGGCTTGAACGCGGCCTGTCCCGGCAGCTGGGACGAGGTCAGCTCGGCGGCCTCGTCCGGGTTTGCCCGAGCGTCCGACCGCGGACCCCGACGGGCGAGAGGATCCGTCCGTGGCCTCTGACGACATCGGCACCGACATCGGCACTGACACCGGTACTGACACTGACACCGGCACCGGTACTGACGCCGGCGCGGGCAGCGGCACCGGCACCGAGATCGGCGCCGGCATCAGCCCTGCTCAGCAGGTGACAGGCGTCGACCCGCTGCTGGCGGAGCTGGCGGCCGTGTACGGCGTCGCCACCCGCTACGTCGACGCCGACGATCGGGAAGTCACCGTCGACCCGGATGTCGTCCGGGCTGTGCTGGGCCTGCTCGACGTCGACACGGCGAACCCGGCTGCCGCTCTTGCCGCGGCTCGCGACGCACCGTGGCGGCGTCCGCTGCCCGCCTGCGTGATCGTACGGCGGTCCGCGCCCGTGCCGGTGATCGCACGGGTGCCCGCCGGTACAGTTCCCCTCGCCCGGCTGGAGTTCGAAAGCGGTGGGCGCCGAGACCTCACCGAATGGGGTGAGGCGGTCGAACACCGGACGGTTGACGGCCAGGATCTCGTCGGCGTCCCGTTGACACCGCCCGCGGGCCTGCCGCTGGGCGATCACGTACTGCGGGTCCGGGCCGGTGCAGCCTCGGCCGCGGCAAGGCTCGTCGTCGTGCCGGACGCGGTACCCGATCTTCCTGGAGCCACTCCCGGCCGCACCTGGGGATGGATGATCCAACTCTATGCGCTGCGGTCGGTGGGCTCCTGGGGGATGGGCGACTATGCCGACCTCGCCGAACTCGCGGCCTGGGCCGGCAGCGAGGAGGGCCGGCGTGCCGACGTGCTGTTGGTCAACCCGCTGCACGCGGTCACCCCGACGCTTCCCATCGAGCCGTCCCCGTATTTTCCGGCGAGTCGACGTTTTGCCTCCCCGCTGTATCTGCGTCCGCAGGACCTGCCCGAATACGCCCACGCGGACGCCGCCACCCGAGCCCGTGTCGATCAGCTTGCCGCTACCGTCCGTGCCGAGGCCGGTACCGAGCTGTCGCCGGGGGACGACCCGCGGGGGGACGAGCACGGTCCGGGCAGGGCCGACCTGCTGGACCGGGACGCGGTGTGGCGGGCCAAGCGCGCCGCCCTGGAGTTGCTGTTCAGCGTCTCCGGCGGCGGCACACCTACAGCGGGTGGCACACCTACAGCGGGTGGCACGGACGCAGCGGGTGGCACGGACGCAGCGGGTGGCACGGACGCAGCGGGTGGCACGGCTACAGCCGCGTCTACCCGCGCCGGCCACGAGGACGGCCACGGGAATGGCTGCGAGGACGGCCACGAAGAGGGCCACGACGGCCTCACGGATTTCGCAACCTGGTGTGCTCTCGCCGAGCGGCACGGGCCGGACTGGCGGCTGTGGCCGGCACAGCTGCACGACCCGCGGAGCTCCGCTGTCGCCGACGCCCGCGTCGAGCTGCGGGATCGGGTCGCCTTCCACCGCTGGTTGCAGCATGCCTGTGACGCTGCGCTCGCCGCTGCGCAGGTGGCTGCCCGCGATGCCGGGATGACCGTCGGTATCGTGCACGACCTTGCGGTTGGCGTGGACCCCGGTGGCGCGGACGCCTGGGCGTTGCAGGACGTGTTCGCGGCCGGCGCGACCGTGGGAGCACCTCCGGACGGGTTCAACCAGCAGGGCCAGGACTGGGCGCTGCCCCCGTGGCGGCCCGACCGGCTGGCCGAAACCGGTTACGCACCGTTTCGGAAGATGGTTGCCGCGGTGCTTCGCCGGGGCGGCGGACTGCGGGTCGACCACATCCTCGGATTGTTCCGGCTGTGGTGGATCCCGGCCGGAAACTCCGCGTCGAAGGGCACCTACGTCCGCTATGACGCCGATGCCATGCTCGGCCTGCTAGCACTCGAGGCGGCTCGGGCGGGGGCGCTCGTTGTCGGTGAGGACCTCGGCACGGTCGAGTCCTCGGTCGAGGCAAGGCTTGCCCGCGCGGGAGTGCTCGGGTCGACCGTCGCGTGGTTCGAACGCGACTCCGACGGTGGGCCACTGCCGCCGCGACGCTGGCGGGAACCGGCGATGGCGAGCATCACCACGCACGACCTGCCCACCGTCGCCGGCTATCTCACCGGTGAGCACGTGCGGGTACGGGCCCGCCGTGGCCTGCTGCGACGCTCGGAGGAGGCCGAACTCCAGGCGTGGCGGCGGGAGCGGGACGCGCTGATCGCCCTGTTGCAGGACGAGGGCCTGCTGGCCGTGGATCTCACCGTCGCGGATCCGGCCGACCTGCCGACGTCCGGTCCCGCTTCTGGCCCTGGTCCCGCTTCTGGCCCTGATCCC
>NZ_CAAAFT010000135.1:18202-24408 GCF_900634765.1 Candidatus Protofrankia californiensis
CGGTCCCGCTTCTGGCCCTGGTCCCGCTTCTGGCCCTGATCCCGCTGTTGGTCTCGGCCCGTCGATGCTGCGTGAGGTCGCCTTTGCCCTGCACGGCCTGCTCGCCCGCTCGCCGTCGCGGATCGTGCTCGCGGCTCCGGGTGACGCCCTGGGCGACCTGCGTCAGCCGAACCTGCCCGGCACTGTGGACTCCTATCCGAACTGGAGGCTGCCGGTGACCGACGCCGACGGTCGACCTGTCACCGTGGAACGCCTGCGGGTCGACCCGCAGGTACGCCGGTTGGCCCGGCTGCTCGCCTGTGTGCGGGAACAGGACCGGTGAGTGTGACAGCGACCAAGGACGAGGTGACGCGGCGTCGCGGGGCTGCGCCGCCGTACCGTGCCGCGTGGACATGGTTTCAGGCGACCATGGGCCAATCACCCGGTAACCTTCGCAACGTGACTCGTCGACGTCCTCGGCACACCACCACTCGCCGCGTGCTCACCGTCGTGGTGATGGCTCTTCTTGCGATTCCTGCGATGTGCGGCGCCGCGCTGGCGCAGGACATCGGAGACCGGTACAGCCCCGCTCCGCTCACGCCGCTGGAGGCCTGGGCCATCTACGGCGGGACGATCGTCGGCGGGTTCCTTGTCGCGACCGCGCTCACGCTGCTGTCGAGTCGCAACAGCAGCCCGTCCCGTTACCGGCCGGGGCACTCCTGGGAGCATGACGAGGTCTGGATCGGCGAGCCTCCCGCGGCCGCCGAAGGCGAGCATCCGCACGTGGCCTCGCCCGGTACAGGCGGTGCCAGTGGCACGTGGTGAGCCCTTCACCTGGGAGCAGCGTGATCGGCTCGAACGGGCGCAGGCGGCGGCGCAGGCCCAGACCGGCATCCGGTTCACCGTCCGGGTGGGCGTCGTCGACGGTGACGCAAGGCTGTTCGCCGAACGGGTACTGGCCAACCTGGTGGAGCTCCCGAGCGACCCGGCCGTTGTCGTCCTGGTCTCTCCCGGCCAGCGGTTCGTCCACGTCGTGACGACGCAGGCGGCCAAGCACCGCATCACCGACCAGGCTGCCGGGCTCGCCGTCCTGACGATGACCTCCAGCTTCGCGCTCGGCGACATCGTCAACGGGATCATCAACGGCCTGCGCCAGCTGGCCGACGCCGCCGGCCCGCACCCCTCCGTTTCCCCCGGCGGGCCGACCGGGGTGTTAGCGCGTGTCTGACAGTCGTGAGCATTGTTCACAACTCGGATTGCGATCGGTGTCGCCGTAGGCCGGCATCGGTCCGACCTGCCCGATCAGCGCGTTTTGGTTGATATCACCAGCCGTCCGACAGGCTGATCGAACCTTGTTGTTCAGCGACCTTCCGGTCGACCGAAGATCGTACGATCATTTTTTTCGTGCTCGGCGGATGGCCATGTCCACGCGTGTACCCGCGAAGTTCGCAACCCTGATTCCTTCTCCTCGCTGCCGGCCGAGAAGTGGTGGACGCCGTCCGTTTCCATTCCTTTTCCGTTCCGTTTTCGGACGGTTTCTGGATGTTCATCGCCGTGTTCCTCCTGCGTCCACCGGTTTCGTCCTAGTGTTACCGACGGCGCGGACAATCCCGTCCGGAAGGGCCGCCGGCGGCGACGAAAGAGCAGAAAATCCGCAGCCTTCGGCCCGGCGCTGTTGCCGCATCTTGGAGGTCAGCAATGGAACGGCGGACGTTCTTGCGTTCCACCATTGCCGGAGCAGGCGTCATCGCCTTCTCCGGAGCGATGTGGGACACGGCCTTGGCTGCTCCCGCCCAGAATGGTCCCAGCCCCTACGGATCACTGTTGCCCGCCGACGCCAACGGCGTCATGCTTCCCTCCGGCTTTACCAGCCGCATCGTCGCCCGTTCCAGCCAGGTGGTCTCCGGGACCAGCTATACCTGGCACAACGCCCCGGACGGGGGTGCGGTCTTCCCGAACGGCACGGGTTGGATATACGCGTCGAACTCCGAGGTCGGTAGTAGTGGCGGTGGCGCCTCGGTGCTGCGGTTCAACTCCAGCGGCACCATCACCTCGGCCCAGCGGATCCTTTCCAACACCAGCTCCAACTGCGCAGGTGGGGCGACTCCCTGGGGCACCTGGTTGTCGTGCGAGGAGACCTCCTCGGGACGGGTGTGGGAAACCTACCCGGCCACCGGCGCGTCCGCTGTGAGCCGCCCGGCCATGGGCCGTTTCAAGCACGAAGCAGCCGCGGCCGACCCGGTTCGCCAGGTCGTCTACCTGACCGAGGACCAGACCGACGGCTGTTTCTACCGGTTCCGCCCGACCACCTGGGGAAACCTCTCCTCGGGCACCCTTGAGGTGCTGGTCGCGGGAACCGGCACGTCCGGAACGTTCACCTGGCAGGTCGTTCCGGACGTGGACGGTTCACCGACCGCCACCCGCAACCAGGTTTCCGGCGCGAAGCATTTCAACGGTGGCGAGGGCTGTCACTACGCGAACAACACCGTCTGGTTCACCACCAAGGGCGACAACCGGGTATGGGAGGTACACGTCGACACCAACACGTTCGAACTCGCCTACGACGACTCGCTGGTGTCTCCCGGCCCCGCCCCGCTGACCGGTGTCGACAACATCACCGGATCGACGTACGGGGACCTGTACGTCGCCGAGGACGGTGGCAACCTGGAGATCTGCATCATCACTCCGGACGACATCGTGGCCCCGTTCCTGCGGCTGGTGGGTCACAACTCGTCGGAAATCGCCGGACCCGCCTTCACCCCGAACGGCCAGCGGCTGTACTTCTCGTCCCAGCGGGGCACGTCCGGCTCCTCCTCCGGAGGAATCACGTTCGAGGTCACCGGCCCCTTCCGGGTCTGACCGGTCGAACCGACCGGCGGACTTCATATCCCGGTAAGCGTTGTGTCCCAGCAGGCCGTTGTATTTCGGCGGGCGTTGTAGCGGGGACGGCATCGGCACTGCTCCCGATACGTCCGTCCACCACCGGCTGTCGAGCCGCCGGTGGTGGACGGACGGCCGCACCCACTCCCGAATGTCAGCGGCCCGTCCGGCTGGGGTGGAAGTACCCCCAGCCGGACTGCTGGCTACAGTTTCATCACGTTCTGTTGCCGGCGTGCTCGGGTGGCTCAGGAGCCGGCGGCGGCCTCGGCGTCCTTGGCGCGGGCGCGCAGGGCGCGGACCAGCCCGTCGCGGCCCTCGACCAACCCCCGGCGCAGTGCCGGCCCGGGATCGGCCTCGGCCAGATAGGCGTCCACCGCGTCCACCGTCGCCGGCTCGACGATCGCGGACGGGAAGAGCATCTGCGTGATCGTCTGAGCCGTGTCGAAGGTCCGGGTCCGCCAGATCTCGCCGATCTCGGCGAAGAACCGGTTCACGTACGGCCGGGTCAGATCGTCCTGGCCGGGAATCCAGAAACCGCCCAGGGTGGCCACGAGCAGGTGGTTCGACAACGTGTCGGAGTCGATCGCCGCTGACCAGGCGGCCGCCTTCGCCTCGGGGGTCGGTCGGGCCGACCGGGCGCTGGCGGCCCGCTTCTCGCCGGTCGCCGTCCGGTCGCGGGCGAGCTCCGCCTCGATCTCCTCGACGCCGTAGACACCCCGCGCCACCAGCTGGATCAGCAGCGTCCAGCGCAGTTCGGTGTCCAGTACGAGGCCGTCGATCACGTCGGTGCCCTCGAAGATCGCGCGTACCCGTTCGACCTGGTCGGGGTCTTCGGCGTGGGCGAACGTGGTCGCGTACACCAGCTGCAGGTCGCTGCCGGGTGCTGCGGTGCGCAGCAGATCCTCGACGCGGGCGGACAGCTCGCGCAGGGCCTGCGTCCGGTTCGCCGGATCCCCGTAGGTGTTGATGGTGAGCTGGGCCTTTGCCAGCAGTGACTGTACGACCCCGATGTCGTCCTCGGCGTCCACACCGGACAGCACGAGCTTGACGTAGTCGCGGGCGGCCAGCTCCGCGTCCCGGGTCATGTCCCAGGCGGCCGCCCAGCACAGCGTCCGCGGCAGCGACTCACGGATCGTTCCGATCGAGTCGATCAGTGTGGCCAGCGAGCGGTCGTCCAGGCGGACCTTGGCGTAGGTGAGGTCGTCGTCGTTGAGCAGCACCAGGTCGGGTTGGCGGGCTCCGATGAGCTTCGGCACCTCGGTCAGCGCGCCGACCACGTCGAGTTCGACGCGCTCACGGCGCTGGAGCGAACCGTCGGAGACGCGGTCGTACAGGCCGATCGCCAGCCGGTGCGGCCGCAGGGTCGCGCTCGCCGTCGGGGGCGAGGACGCCGGCTCCTGCACCACGTCGAAGACGGTGAACAGCCCCGAGGAGTCGGTTTCGAACCGTGGCCGCAGGGTGTTGGCGCCGGTGGTCTCCAACCAGTCCGCCGACCACACCGTCAGGTCGCGGCCGCTGGCGTTCTCCAGCTCGTCGAGCAGGTCGCGCAGGGAGGTGTTGCCGTATTCGTAGTGGCGGAAGTACGAGCGCAGTCCGGTCAGGAACTCTTCCTGGCCCACCCAGGCCACGAGCTGTTTGAGGACGGAGGCGCCCTTGGCGTAGGTGATGCCGTCGAAGTTGGTGCGCACGGCTTCCATGTCCGCCGCGTCGGCGACGATCGGATGGGTGGAGGAGAGCTGGTCCTGCCGGTATGCCCAGCCCTTTTCGGCGTTCGCGAACGTTGTCCAACCGTTGGTGAACCGGGTCGCGCGGACCTGGGCCAGTACCGACATGAACGTGGCGAACGACTCGTTCAACCACAGGTCGTCCCACCAGCGCATCGTCACGAGGTCGCCGAACCACATGTGCGCCATCTCGTGCAGGATGGTTTCGGCCCGCCGCTCCCGGCGGGCTTCGGTGACCTTCGCGCGGAAGACGTAGTCCTCCAGGAACGTCACGCATCCGGCGTTCTCCATCGCCCCGGCATTGAATTCCGGGACGAAGAGCTGATCGTACTTGCCGAACGGATAGCGGTAGTCGAACACGCGGTGATAGAAGTCGAATCCGGCCTTGGTGACGGTGAGGATCTCCTCGGGGTCGAGGAACTCGGCGAGCGACTGCCGGCAGTACAGGCCGAGGTCGATCCCGTCGTGGTGGTCACGTACCTCGTGGTAAGGGCCGGCGACCAGCGCGGTGATGTAGGTCGAGATGACCGGCGTCGGCTCGAACAGCCAGAAGGTCCTGCCGTCCCCGGCGTCGGTGGTCTCAAGACGGCGGCCGTTGGAGATGCACCGCCATTCCGGCGGCGCCACCACCGACAGCTTGAAGATCGCCTTGAGGTCCGGCTGGTCGAAGCATGCGTACATGCGATGTGCGTCGTAGGTCTCGAACTGCGTGTACAGGTAGACGCCACCGTCGACCGGGTCGACGAAACGGTGCAGTCCCTCGCCCGTCTTCGAGTACGCGCAGTCGGCCACCACCTCCAGCTCGTTGACCTCCCGCAGCTCCGTCAGTGTGATCCGGTTACCGTCGTACACCTCGGCCGTGGTCAGACTGTGGCCGTTGAGGGTCACCGTGTGCACGCTCGGAGCGATCAGTTCGATGAAGGTGGAAGCGCCCGGCTCGGTGCAGGTGAAATGCACCACGGTCCGTGACACGAAGGTCGCATCACCGCGGGTCGGATCGAGGTTTGCCTCGTAGGAGGACACATTGAGCAGCCGGGCGCGCTCACGCGCCTCGTCGCGGGTGAGGTTGTTGGCTGACACGCAGGTCCTTTCGATCCAGAGGCGGACAGGTGACGTCCGGTTGCTCCGTTGGTTCCGGTCCGTTGGCCTGAGTCTGTTCGGTCCGAGCCAAGGTGTCGAACGTCCCGACCCGATGGTCCGGTCAGCGCGACGGAGGGTCCGACGGGTTCTTCAGTCTCCCATGCCCCGTGCGGCGGTCGTGCCGGCTCCACCCGGACCTACCCCGTGGCGGCGAATGGCTACCCCGCACATCTGCTGTCGGGTTTGATACGGGAGGTTCGAGGAGCGATTGTGGGCTCAATGCCCGAATTGTCGGGCAGGGTGACGGGGGAGAGGATCCATGCGGGAAATGGACGCGGGGGAAGGGGCGAAGCGGGTGACGGGTTCGATCATTGAGGTCGCCGTGACGGTCGACCAGGAGCGTCCGTGAAGTGGGGGACCGGCCGCGGACGCCGTGCTCGTCCGGGCGACCCCACACCGCGTGCGCGGGTACCGACACCGGACGCCGCGGTGCCGGATGCCGCCGTCCCGGACTCTGTGCTGCCGGACTCTGTGCTGCCGGAC
>NZ_CAAAFT010000135.1:24433-27273 GCF_900634765.1 Candidatus Protofrankia californiensis
GTGCCGGATGCCGCCGTCCCGGACTCTGTGCTGCCGGACTCTGTGCTGCCGGACCCTGTGCTGCCGGATGTTGCGGCGCCGGGCACGGTCGTTGCGCCGGAGGGGCCTGTCACCTCGACCGAAGGGCCTGCCACCTCAATCGAACCGGTCGATGCGCAGGTTCCGGCACCACTGCGGGTGGCTGCCGGATGGTCGTGGCGCCTGCTCGTCATCGGTCTGGCGATCTACGTACTTCTGCTCGTGGTCGGACGTGTCCGCGTCGTGGTGATCCCAGTGATCGCAGGCCTGCTCATCAGCGCCATGATCTACCCGACGGCTCTCGGTCTGCGTCGACGCGGGGTACCCAGGCTCGCGTCGTCCTTCGTGACCGTCTTCGGCTTCCTGATCCTGGTGGCGGGCGCCGGAGTGGGCGTCGGCTTCAACGCGGCCAACGAGTTCCCCAATCTTTCCGACCAGATCAGCAAGGGTGTGGAGCAGGTTCGCGACTACCTGCAGGACGGCCCTCTGCACCTGTCGAAGAGCCAGCTGGACGATCTCACGAACGACATCACCACGGCTTTGGCGAACAACCGGGGCCGGCTGGTCTCCGGAGTGCTCTCCGGAGCCACGGTCGCCGCCGAGGTGATCACCGGAATCCTGCTCACCCTGTTCGCGACCTTCTTCTTCGTCCACGACGGCGACCGGATCTGGGACTGGATCGTGGCCCGTTTCCCCTCGGGCAGCGAGGAGCGGGTCCGGGGCGCGGGGAGGGAGGCATGGGCGACCATCACGGGATACATCCGCGGGACGATGTTCGTGGCGCTGGTGGACGCGATCGGTATCACCATCGGGCTGCTGGCCGTCGGGGTTCCCTTGGTCGCGCCGCTGGCGCTGCTGACCTTTCTGGGAGGTTTCATCCCGATCGTCGGCGCGACGGTGGCAGGCGTGGCGGCCATCCTGGTCACGCTCGTCTCCAACGGTCTGGTACCCGCGCTGGTCATCCTCGGTGTGGTGCTCGGCGTACAGCAGATCGAAGGTCACCTGCTCCAGCCGTTGGTCATGCGACGGGCGGTGCGCCTGCACCCGCTGGCGATCGTCATCTCACTGTCCGCGGGTGGTGTACTGGCCGGCATCCCCGGAGCGGTTGCCGCTGTGCCGTTCGTGGCAGTGATCAACCGAGTCGCGGGCTATCTCGCCCGATCCGGGAAGCAGCCACCCGCTCCCGATAGTTGCGCCTAAGTGACCGATGAACCTGGGCCTCCCAGCAGTGCGAAAAGCATGATCGCGCTGTCGACGTGCCCGTTTTTGGCGATCAGGAGTGACTTGTGACCACGCAGTCCGGGATCGAGACCGTGTCCGCACGCCCATCACCGGCCTCCGGATCGGATCCGGGGCCTTCTGGCCCTTCCGTCCCTACGCAGGCCGGCTTCTGGTTCGATCCGAGCTGCCCCTGGGCGTGGCTGACCTCGCGCTGGGCGCTGAACGTCGAACAGGTGCGGCCGGTGCGGTTCAACTGGCACGTGATGAGCCTCGCCGTCCTCAACGAGGGCAGGGACGTCCCGCAGCAGTACCGGGAGCAGATGAAGCTCCTGTGGGGTCCGGTGCGGATCTGTATCGCCGCTGCGGCGCGCCATGGCGACGAGGTGCTGCTCCCGCTCTACACGGCGCTGGGCCGGCGTCATCATCTGGAGAAGGCGCAGTGGAACACCGACACCTTCGCCGCGGCGCTGGCCGAGGCCGGCCTGCCCGCAGATCTTGTGGACGCGGCAGCGTCGGACGAGTTCGACCAGGCGCTGCGGGCGAGTCACCACGACGGCATGGACCGTGTGGGCATGGATGTGGGAACCCCGGTGATCGCGGTGGGGGACACGGCCTTCTTCGGCCCGGTCGTCACCCCGGCGCCGAAGGGCGAAGCCGCCGGCAGACTCTGGGACGGTGTGGTGCTCGTTGCCGGTACGCCCGGCTTCTACGAGCTCAAGCGCACCCGGGACGCCGCTCCCTCGTTCGACTGAGCGGGTGCCGACGGCGCGGCGATGCGCTCCGCGTGTCGCCTGTCAGGTGCGGTTTCCTCCTTTTCAGCGGGAGCGGGAGTGACGACCACATGGGACGGGCATCATTTCCACCCATGCGCGTTCATCTAGGTTCCGACCATGCGGGCTTCCAACTGAAGGTCTCGTTGATCACATGGCTGACCGAGCACGGTCATACGCCGGTCGACCACGGACCTGCCACCTATGATCCGGACGACGACTATCCGCCGTACGTGCTCGCGGCCGCGACTGCGACCGCGAGCGAACCGGACGCCTTCGGCATCGTTCTCGGTGGTTCCGGCAACGGCGAGGTCATATGTGCGAACAAGGTCTCCGGCGTGCGTGCGGCGTTGGTCTGGAGCACCGAAACCGCCCGGCTCGCCCGGTTGCACAACGACGCCAACGTGATCAGCCTTGGTGCCCGGATGCATACCGTCCCCGAGGCCGTGAGCTTCGTCGAGGTGTTCCTGCGGACGCCGTTCAGCGCCGAACAGCGTCATGTCCGGCGGATCGGCATGATCTCCTCCTACGAGCGAACCGGTGTGGTTCAGGTGCCGTCGGCCCCGCTGGCCCCCTGAGGCCGGCGCTGCGCCCGGCCGGCGGTGGCCGCGGGGTGGTCCGTCCACTGGCGCCGGCGAATGACGACGCTGCGTTCGGCCTCGGCCAGGTCGTCGAGGTCGGGGCGGGCGATGTCGCGGGCCCGCATAGCCGTCCCCGGAGGTAGCCGCGACCGCCCGGCGCCGACCAGTGCGCGCAGGCCGGGATCGCCGGTGCTCCAGCGGCGGCCCGGCCTGTCCTGCTGGCCGTCGCCGGGGTCCGCCGGGGTGTTCC
>NZ_CAAAFT010000136.1:0-3173 GCF_900634765.1 Candidatus Protofrankia californiensis
GGGTTCTCCGACACGGTCTGCCGCTGGAGGGGAAGGTGGGTTGATCGACGGATTCGGGCCTCAGTACGTTATGTATAATATCATCTATAGCAGGACGTATTGAGAGAAGTATGTGTTTAGCAAGGTATGAGTGTGAGCAACGACATGCGGCCCGTGGCGGATGATGCTGTCCTTGTCGACGATCTGACGGTGTACCGGTCGCGGCAACCGTGCTCCTCGGATTGAGCACGGAAACAGGATAAGTGGTTTTCTGATGTCGGTACGGATGACTTTCGGCGTTGCCGGCAGGGTGCTCACCCAGATTCGGCACGACCGGCGCACGATCGGCCTCATGCTGATGGTACCGAGCCTGCTGCTCGCGTTGCTGTATTTCGTACTTTATAACCGGCCTGACCTGTTCGACCTGTTCGACCGGATCGGCCTGATACTGCTCGGCATTTTTCGCTACGTGTCCATGTTCCTGGTCGCCAGCGTGGCGATGCTGCGGGAACGGACCAGCGGGACGCTGGAGCGGTTGCTGAGCACCCCGTTGCACAAGCTTGACCTGCTGGTGGGTACGGCATCGGGTTTGCGGTGGCCGCGATCGTCCAGGCCGGTGTGGCGGCGTTGGTCACGTACACCCTGCTTGGACTGCACACGGAGGGCAACGCGGGGCTGGTCATGCTGATCGTGGTGTGCACGGCGGTGCTTGGGTCCGCGACCGGCCTGCTCACCAGCACGTTTGCCAAGACCGAGTTCCAGGCGATGCAGTTCCTGCCGGCCACGGTGATGCCCCCGGATCCTGCTGTGCGGCCTGATCCGGCCGCGTGACCGGATGGCGCCGTGGCTGGACGCGGTCAGCGATGCGATGCCGTCGAGGTATGCGGCGGTGGCGCTGACCGAGGTCGGCGGGCACTCGCTGCCGACGGGCACTATGTGGCTCGATCTCTCGGTTGTCGTCGGCTGTGTTCTCCTGGCGCTGTTGCTGGGTGCGGCCACGTTCCGGCGGCAGACCGCGTAGGGACCGGAAAGGAGGGACTAGAAAGGAAGGACCGGAAAGGAGAGACCGGAAAAAGACGCGGCACGGAGTCGCTCATCGGCTGTTCGAGCGGGTGGGGCAGCCCTGTTGGAAAACCTCTCATTCCTCCGGTAGGGGTGAGAGCTCGGGTGACACCCGAACAGGGTGACCGTTCGTACCGCCCGCGTTTCATGCCCCGTCAATGCCCACGGAAACCGGCAGATCTCATGTCCATGATACTTTCGGTGCAAATGCGCCGACGTTTGTCGAGTGGGTGGCCGAATTCCCGGCGGAGGGTTCCCCTATTTTCGTCCGGGGTATATGTCGGTGCGCAATGGTGGGGCGAGGAGGTGGCGCGTCTGTCCGCCCCGGGTCGCTGTCAGGTCATGGACGCTCATCGTCGTTGTCCCTTCGGTGGGCTGTGATCATGGTCGTCATGCGTGACGTAGCCGGGAGCTCGGTCCGAGCAGGGAATCTTCCGCGGCCTGCTGCCCGCCCGGACGGCGTTACCGATGCAACCCCGCGGGTCGCGGCTTTTCCGGGCGGTACCGCGACCTCTCCGGCCGTGCGGCAGGAGGTTGTGGTGTGACGAATTGCGGACTGTCGGATGTGCGTCGCAGTGATGTCAGGGTGGCGGGCGAAGGGCGGGATCGTGCCTGCGGGAGGATGCCGTAGGTGTACGTGTGAGGCGGCGCTGATCCGTGGGTGGACAGTTGTGCTCATGGGCCGGTGTCTCGGCAGCGAAGCCGATGGCGATGCTACCGATTGTGAGGTTGTAGTGACGGTGTTCGGGTCGGATGTTGCAGTGGATTTCCGGAGGTGCCCCCATGGACGGTCACGCTCCGAATGGGTGCGGACCGCAGCGCTGACTGTCAGGACAGGGCAGACACATGTCCGATCCCCGGCCGCCGTCACGTATGGCCGGAAGGCGCTGACGTTCTGTCAGTGTCCGGTCGGTGCATCTTTATCAGCCGAATATCCCTCTGACCTGGCATCTCAAATCCTGACGGCTTGGCGATGTCGCATCGAAACTTCGGCCGGATGTCGGACGGCACGAAGTGCTTCGAGATCGGCAGGCGATCACAACTGCCTTCGTCGTTGCCGACGCAGCTTGGGAGTGACTCTTGGACTACGTTCCCGTCAGCATCGTCATCCCCGCCTTCAACGAGGCGCACCGACTCCCGGAGTCACTGCCCCGGCTCACGTCCGTGCTGAGCAGGCTTGCCGGCGCAGAGGTGATCGTTGTTGATGACGGCAGCACCGACTGCACCGCCGAGGTTGCCCAGCGGCTTCTGAGCGAACTCCCGCGATCACGTGTCGTCAGGCTCCCGTGGAACTCCGGTAAGGGCGCGGCTGTTCGGACCGGGGTGGCGATGGCTCGGGGCGCGTCGATCGTGTTCATGGACGCCGACATGGCCTCGGACATAAACGATCTTCCGTTGCTGCTTGCCGCCCTCCAGGATGCCGAGGTGGCGCTGGGATCGCGCCGGATCGGTGACAGCGCGGTCCGCTCGAACAGCCGGCGGATGGGTAGTTGGGCGTTCAACCAGGTCACCCGGACGCTCGCGGCGCTGGACGTCGCCGACACCCAGTGCGGCTTCAAGGCGTTCCGCCATGCCGAGGCGAAGCTGTTGTTCAGCCTGTCCAGGTCGACCGGCTTCGGTTTCGATGTCGAGGTTCTCTCGATAGCCCGGTCTATGGGCTACCGGATCACGGAGGTTCCCGTCCGCTGGTCGGAGATGGATGGTGGGACGTTCCGGGTAACCCGCCACACCCCGGCGATGCTGGTCGACGTGATACGGGCTCGGCGTTATCGGCGGCGGGTTGCGGTCACGCCCGTGCCGTTGCGCCTGCGGCCCGTCGAGACGCAGCCGCCGGTCGTCCTGCAGCCGGTGCCCACGCCTCTGGCGGTCGTCCGGCGTCCCGGTGTGAGCACGCCCCTGATGGACCCGGACGGTACCCAGGTGCCGCAGACGCCGGTTGCCCGGGTGATCAGCATGGGTACCGGTGCGTTGGTGGCCGGTGGTGGTCCGGCGGAGATACCCGCTTCGCCGACCATGCTCCCAGGCGGCCGGGACACCGGTCGGCAGCCGGCTCCGCGTGAGGTCGTGTGAAGTTCCCCGTTTCCGGCTGAACCGTTTCCGGCTGAACCGATACCGGCTGAGTCGTATCGGTT
>NZ_CAAAFT010000137.1:0-4979 GCF_900634765.1 Candidatus Protofrankia californiensis
GTTTCCGGCTGAACCGTTTCCGGCTGAACCGATACCGGCTGAGTCGTATCGGTTCGGCCGGGCAGGTCGCTGTGCGTCGTGATCCGACCACGACCTCCAATGAGGGGCACAGTGGTGTGCGGGCAGCGACATCAGGGCCGGGCGCCGGTCCACCCCGGACTGTGTCGTTGTGCCGGGTTGTCCATCTGGCAGTTTTATTGTTTTATTATTGTTGGTATTGCTACCGATGATTGATATTTGCGACTGGTGATGGGGCGGCTCCTGTCGGTTTGTGGTGTCAGCGGCTCGAAGAATTGTTCTGATGTTGTTTATAAACGGCTCTCCGCTAGCTGCTCATTCCGGCGCTCCGGTCACCGGTAACCAGCCACCGGAGCGAATCCGGCGACCAGCGAGGTCTTCACCACTATTCCCGGCTGGATCACATCAATGGTCTCGACGAGCCCGAAACTGGGCTGCGTGGGGATCTGTCGTGGGGACATTCGCCGCTGGACCGTTCTTCCGACCGGGATGGACGGGCAGGCAGAAGGAGGATGTGAACATCGACTCCCACGAAATGTGGCGATCCGCGTTGCTCCCGGGACCGTCCGCACCCCCGGTTCCCTCCCCGCGAACCGGATCGTCCGTACCGCCGGTGTCGACCCGCTCGGTCCGGACCGCTCCGATCCGGCCCGGTTCCGTACAGACGGATTCTGTTCGGACCGGTTCCGTCCGGACCGGCTTCGAGCGTGCACGACCCGTCCAGGAACGCCGTTTCTCGGTGCTGGAAGATCTGATCATCGCCTCTGACCGCCGGGTCGCGCCGATCTCGGTCGGGATGATCGCTCGTACTCGCGAGATCATCGACCCGTTCGTCCTGCGCGACGCGGTGATCGGCGTCCTGATGCGACATCCGATGGCCCGGGCACGCATGCGCAGGGGTCTGTCCGGTCGGCGGTGGTGGTTCCCGCACACACCGGATGACGTGCTGACCGTGACGAAAGGCGACAGTGACGACGACGCGTGGGAGAAGTTCGCGGACATCTGCTCGCATCCGTTCGACCTGACCACATCCCCTCCGCTGCGGGTTCTGCACGTGCGGTTGCCCGATGGTGACGCGGTCGCCGTTGCCGCGCATCATGCCGCGCTGGACGGAATGAGCGTGGCGATGCTGCTGTGGGCGATCCTGGAGCGCTGCCCCACCACGGATCCTTGGGGCGGTGGCAGCGAGCCCACCGGACATGCGACGTCGACTGCGGCTGTCGGCGTGCGTACGCTCGCACCGCCCGACCGGTCGGTGCTGCCTCTCCTGCCGGCGCGTGTCCGCCCGGCGCGTGTCCGCCCGGTACGCCGGTTCGTGTCCGGGCTGCCGGTGCCGCGGATGCCGAGCCGGGTTGCCCCGTCACCCGGCACTCGCTCCGTCCATGCGCATGCCGAGGGTGCGCACCCAAGCCAGGCATCGGACGATCGTCACAGTTCTGCCTACGGGGTGTACTGCCAGGTCGTCCCGATCCCGAAATCCGTCCGGACGCTGGTGGAGGACGCACCGGCCACTGTCAACGATCTCCTCCTGGCCGCCGCGAAAGTGGCTGTCCAGCGGTGGAACACCGCGGCCGGGCAGGCCACCGTGACGTTGCGGGTACGCATGCCGATCAGCCGGCGCACCCCGGGTGGTACGGCCGCCATCGGAAACCACACCGGCGAAGTCCTGATCGTGACGACGCCGCGGGATCGCCGGGATCCCGCCACACTGCTCGCCGCGGTGCGCAGGCAGACGGCGGCGAGCAAGACGGCGGGGCCACCGCCGGTCACCGGGAGCGGGATCGGCGGTGTCGCCCGGCTGCCCGGCCCTGCCCGCCACGCGCTGCTACGGCTGGGTGTGAGTATGGCCCGGCCGTTGCTGATGCCGACGATCACTGTGACGAATCTGGGTCGGCTCGCCGACCCGTCGAGGTCAGGTGCGCACGGGCCAGATATCACGTCACTGCACTTCGCGGCTTTCGCCGGGTTGCCGCAGGGGCTGGTGATAGCTGCGGCTGGTTACCGTCATGATCTCAGTCTGACTTTCTGTTACCACCGTGATCTGTTCGACCGGGCCGCCGTGAGCCGCTTCGCACAGCTGTACCGGTTGGCGCTGGGTGAACTTACCGAGTTCCCCGTGGTGGAGACGGTTGGTTAACGCGCGGTGGCCCGTGGATCCACGGTGGCCGTCGGATCCGCAGTGACTGTTGCGGCCGTGGCCTCTCCCGCGGTCACCGGATCGGGCAGCGCGCAGTGAACAGCGGCGATCAGCAGGTCCTCACCGGTCGCGGGCCACACCTCGATCGGACCGGTTACACCGGCCCGGACGAGCGCCGCGCGGGCATCGGCGGGTTGCGCGCCATAGAGGACCGCGACTGCCCGTCCGGGGCCCTTCACGGTCCTGGAGGGGCAGCCGCGGGCGGGTCCGGTTTCGTCCCCGTCCCCGTCGGGGACGGCGTCCCCGGTCAGGCGGTACACCAGGTCGGTGCGACGCAGGACCGGCAGCGGTTGGGCGGGTTCGAGGGGGAACTCCGCGCGGGTCACGACGTCGTCCGCGCGTCGTGACCCGCGCGGACGCCTGCCCAACAGGCCCCCGCCGGGCATCCCGCGGGTCCGTGCGCCCAACCGGTCCATCTCGGCGGTCACCACCCGGGCAAGCAGTTCGGCGGTGGCGTCCCAGGTGAAACCCGCGGCCCATGCGCGCGCCCGCTCGCGCCAGCGCGCCGCTGCGGCCGGGTCCGCCAACACGGACAGGACCGTGTCGATCGTCGCCGTGAGCGAGCCGGGTTCGTCCACCAGCCAGCCGGTGTGTCCGTGGCGGACGGCGTCGCGTAGCCCGGGGACGCGGAAGGCGACCGCCGGCACGCCATGGGCGTTGGCTTCCAGAACTGACAGGCCCCAGCCCTCCCCGTGCGAGGGATTGACCGTCAGCCAGGCCGTCGACAGCAGCCGGTCACGCTCGGCCGCGTCGACATGGCCATGCCAGCGCAGGACCTCCTCGCCGACGCCCAGCCCGTGGGCGTGCCGGACCAGCCGTTCGCGGTCGGGCCCGTCCCCGACCATGTCCATGACGAGGCCGGGATGGGAGGCACGCAGCGCGGGGAGCGCGTCGATGAGCAGGTGCAGCCGCTTGTGCGGTACCAGCCGACCGACACAGACGATGGTCGGCCGCTCGGCCGGCCGGCTCGGACCGGCCTGCGCCGGGACGTCCACCGGGGTGTCGGCGCCGCCGGGCACGATGAAGCGCGGTCCGGCCAGCTTCAGGATGTCCCGGGCCTCGTCCCGGGTTGACGGTGACACCACCGCCACCGGGCGCCGCCCGTACACCCAGCGGCTTCCTGGAGCCTCCAGGAGCTGCCCGATCCGTGCCACCGGTGCCGGGAAGTAGAGCGGGAACTGTCGTTGGTGGACGTGGTGCAGGACCTGGACCACTGCGGTGGTGGCCGGCAGCACCAGGGGGCTGAAGAACGGGATGCCGTTCTGGCAGTCCACCACCGCGTCGACACCGCGGCGGTCGCGCAGCAGCCGGGCGAGCGTCGCCGGGTATACCCCGAACGTGCCACCGCGGCGGCGGACCTCGACGCCGCGGACGTTCTGTGACCGTGCTTGCCCAGCCGGTCGGGCGGTGAGCAGACTCACGCGTGCGCCGGCCGCGGCGAAGCGCTCGGCCACCGACTGGCAGTAGAGTTCAGCACCACCGGCCTGCGGGTGGTCAAGATCACGCCAGTTGAGGAACACCACGCGGCGGCCGGCGAGTGTGCCGATCTGCCTGCTCAGGCTGCCTGCGGGCGCTGCGGTTACGGGCACCGGCGCACTCCTTTCGGTACGGCCGTCTCAAGCCTGCTGACGCCTGTGGCGCAGATCGTTGCCCCACCCCGCGACGATGGTGCCAGATCGCGGGCACCGAACGCCGGTGGGGCACGACCTTGGCCTACCGTGAATCAGTGATGTCCGGCAAAGGGCGGCAAAACGGGCCCGCTGCCGGACCGAGGCCGTGCGGAAGGAGATGGGTGACGAACGTGAGACGCGAGGTGCTCGCGCGAGTCCTCCAGGGGCCCGGGTCGCTCGCGGCCGCCGGGGTTGCCGTCAACGGCGGCAATCTTTTGGCCAACCTGGTGTTCGCACGGGCACTCGACGCCACCAACTACGGCGCGCTGGTCGTCCAGACCGGAATATTCCTGATCCTGTCGATGGGCGGCTCCGCCCTGCAGGTCGCTGTGGTGCAGCGGGATACCTCCACCCCCGGCAACACACGGCATCAGCGGGGATTCTGGATCCGCCGCCTGCGCGGCGTCTGCGCGGTCGGGGTGGCCGTCACCTGTGTCCTCGGTCTGCTGGCCGCCAGCCCCATGGCAACGGTGCTGTCCTATCCCCATCCGCTGGCGATCGCCGAGGCGATCGCGGCCGCGGGGATGTGGCTCTCCCTGTCGGTCGAGCGCGGCCTGCTGCAGGCCCGTGGCGCCTACCAGGAGCTTGCCCGCAACTTCGTCCTCGAGGGCGTTGTCCGGATCACCGTCACCATCGGCCTGGTGTCCGCCGGGTTCGGGGTGAACGGCGCGGGCCTCGGTCTGATCGTCAGCGTTCTGCTCGCGACCGAACACGCCCGCCGGCGCACGGCACGCACGTCGTGGAGCGTGGCGGATGCGCGGCGCACGGCCACGCACGACGGGACCGACGGGACCGACGGGCCGGATCGGATCGACTCCACGGGGCCGATGCTCCTGCGACCCACCCCGACGGTGCGTACCAGGCACGCCCTCCGGCGTGACACGACAACCGCGCTCGCCGCGCTCGTGCCGCTGGCCATGCTGCAGAACATGGACGTGGTCATCGTCGGCTGGCTCAACCCCGCCTCGGTCGGGGCGTACGCCGCCATTGCCACGGCCTGCAAGGTACCGGTGTTCATCGGACTGGCGGTGGCGAACTTCCTGCTGCCGGAGGTGGCCCGCCGCCGGCAGCAGGGTCGTCCCGCTACGGCGGCG
>NZ_CAAAFT010000137.1:5004-10843 GCF_900634765.1 Candidatus Protofrankia californiensis
GCGGGTGGGTGGTCACCCCCGGGCTGCTGCTGGTGGCGATCGGCGGGGTGGCCGCCCGGTTCCTGCTGTCGGAGGTCTTCGGTCCGGGCTTGACCGGGGGTGCGTCCGCACTGTGGGTGTTGGCGCTTGCCATGACCTGCCTGGCCGTGACGCTGCTGTTCACCAACTACCTGCTGGGTGCGGGCTGCCGCGGTGTGGTGGGCGTGCTCGCGGCCGGAACCGTGCTCACCGGCGGTGGCCTGGTCATGGCTGGTGGGGATCTGGTTGCCACCGCGGTGATCACTCTCGGTTGCCAGGCCGTGACCGCCTCCCTGGCCGGCTTCCTGGTGTTGCGTGCGCATTCACCCGCCGCACTGGGCACGACTGCGGGTGTGCCGTTGGATCGGGCGTCCGGGCTGCGGGTGGGTACCCGGCCGGACACGCGGACAGGCGGGTTGGATCCGGGTGTCGACCGGCAGCCGAGCAGGGGGTCCCCCCGCGGCCTGGCCGGGATCCCGGAAGCGCGTGACCGGGGACCCGTACGTGAGCCGGGCGGTCTCATCCTCGGCCGATCCAAGTAGCCGTTCGGCAGCATGTGGTAGCCGCTATACGGCCGTCAGGCCCGCCGGTCCGCGGGGACCCGATGCCGCCGGGCGTGCTAAACCGAAAGGTAGGTCACCCCACCGGTTTTCCGATCCTGACGAACCGGGACCATGCCGTCATCGGAAACTAGGAGGCATGCGTCGGGATTCCATACCGGGGGGGCATTCGCCGACACCCGGTGAAGTATCCCCTCGCGCCGGTGGCGAGCCCGACCGGACGGCAGGCCGGCAGGAGCACTCGGTCCCCCCTCGGGAGTGGATTCCGGTTCGGCCCCGGCGCCGTCCGGTCGGCCCGGTGGATTCCGGGCAATCCACCCCCATCCCCACCTCTGTACCTGCCCCTGTACCTGCCTGCGCGCCACCCGACAGCGCCCACGCAGCATGCCGGGATGAGGGATGTCGGGATGAGGGACGTCAGGATGCGGGCGCGCCGCGGGCGAGGCACCGGGGCGTGACCCGTCGCTGGGTGGTGGCCGCCGCGACCACGGCAGGTCTGGGAGCTCTTGCCGGTGCGGCGGCCAGGATGCTGTTCGGATCGCAGCGAGGCAGCGGTCATGTCGATGCTCCTGACATCGGCGCGCTCGCGCTGTTCGGTGCACCCGGTAGCTTCGGAGACCTCGACAGCTCCCAGGACACAGCCGAGGACATCCGGATCGTCACGGTGGACGTGCCCGGCTGGGGCTTCGGCCCTGGTCAGGCCGCCTACATGTCGACCGTCACCTCCGATGGAACCGTTTTCACCGCCACCACGCCGTTTTCGGACAACCAGGCCCAGCCCACCGGGACGGGGATGGAGCTTGCGGTGTTCGAGCCCGACACGATGCGCTTCACCCGGCTGGTCGTGCCGTCGAACACCGGACGGACGCACCTGCCTCGGGCCGAGGCGTGGTTCCGTGGCGTCGGCGGTGCCGACGTCGCCGACGTGACCGTGATCGGTTCGGGCGCTGACGAACGGGTGGTGTTCGTCTCGGCCGTGTCGTACTTCGGGTGGGACACGGCAGTCTACGGACAGCTGCCGGCACTCGGTCAGGTCCACCGTCCCGCTCCCGGACGGCCCTGGAGCTACGATCCGACGCGGTCGTGGACGACCGACCAGCTTGCGGTGGCCGCGCCGCCCGGGGTCTCGGCGAGCGCCTTTCCGCACGAAGGTCGCGGGGAGCCACGGTGGTCGCGTGGTCCGGCCGCGATCGGCCGGCTGCCGGCCAGTGGTCACCTGGTGATCGCGCAGTACTTCGGGGCCGCGAGCCTCGGCACCGACCAGGGGGCTCTGCTGGTTGTGGACACCGCGGGCCGGGTGCGCGCGGCATGGCAGTATCCCGAGGTCCGGGTCTTCGGCATACCGGTGGTCGTGAGCCCCCGCGAGGTCGTCACCGATCCCACGAGCGCGGCCGGCGACGAGCGCTTCGTACTGATCAGTGACTGTCGGACCGCCGACAACCAGGTGGTTTCCTTTCCGATCCAGGAATTCTCCTACTCGGCGGGTACCGGGAGTCAGGGGAGCGGAACAATTACCCCTTGTAGCACCGCAGTACGTGCCGCCGCGGACGACTCCCGGATGGAAACCGCATGTTTCGACGAGAACGGCACCCTGTATGTTGCCCGCACCCGGTCGGACGGACTGCGCGCGGCGACACTCGCGGTCTATCCGAAGATCGGTGGTGACCGTGGTCTGGTCACCCGCACACCGGCAACCGAGGGCTGGCCGCAGCGCAGCTGGGGAGCGTTGAACCCGCCGGACTATTTCGTGGCGGGCACCGATTCGGGCGGTCTTGTCCGCAGCATCGTGCTCGATCCGACCAGTGGGGCGGTCGTGCTCGCCGGTCTTGACGGCACCCTGCAGGTTGTCCGCCCATCCGGGCGGGGTACGCGGATGACTTTCGCGGTCGGCCGCCCGATCGACATCGGTCTGCGCCACCTGCGCGGGCCGTCCAACCGCTATGTCGGTTTGCGGCGGGGTGCCGTCGACGCGCAACGCCGGGTGATGTGGCTGCCGGTCAACCAGCTGGTCCTGGACGCCATTGCGTGGCCGTACCCGCCGTTCAAACTCGACCAGTGGCTGATGCGGATCGACCTGCGGGCCGTGCTCACCTGACCCGAGCCTCTCACCTGATTCACCGGTCAGGACACACCGGTGTCAGGACGTCACGTCACGTCGCGCGAACAGCACCAGTGTGATCGCGATCGCCGCGGCGCAGAAGACCAGGATCCGGATGCCTGCGGTCTCGTAGCCGACCTGGTATCCGCGCGCGCCTGCAGCCATGGCGTCCATGAGCCGGGCGGGTAGCCAGCTCGCGGCCGGGCTCCAGATCCGCGACACCAGCATCTCCAGCGGCAGCGCGTAGGCCAGCCCGACCGACACCGCGGCGGCGGGGGAGCGGAACACGACCCCGACGAGGAGTCCCAGGGTCGCGTATCCCAGGGACGAGGCCAGCACGTTCACGTAGCCCTTGCCGATCTCCGCCAGGCCGGCGACGCTGTGCCAGGCGCTTGTGTCCACGCCCCTGACAGGCGCGATGGCGAACGATGCGGCGACGGCCACGACGGTGGCAGCAGCGATCATCACCGCCACGAACGCCACCAGGGCCAGGCATTTGCCCAGGAGCAGGCGGAGCCGGTACGGCTGAGCCATGAGCTGGTTACGCAGGGTTCCGTGGGTGTAGTCGGCGCCGATCACGGCGGCTGTGACGGCGAGCCCCACCACGCCGAGCAGGATGCTGACGGCTTCCAGCCCCTGCATGACCCCGTCCGGGCGGGACATCGTGGTCGCGGTGACAACCACGCCGTCGTAGTCGCTGCGTCCGACCGAGAGCATGGTCAGTATCGCGCCGAGCGCTGCCACCGAGACGACGGCTGCCAATGTGCCGAAGAAGAAACGTGAGCGGCCGAGCTTGACCCACTCAGCCAGCAACGTCGCGGTCATGAGCTCCGTCCGGATGCGTTCGAGGCGGCGGCCCCGGCGATGAGCAGTCCCGTCGAGGTGTCCGGGGAGCTGCGGCTGCGTGGGATCAGGTCCCCGTCGACTCCTCCGGTCGCGACCAGGAAGGTCTCCTCCAGGGTGGGCCGGCATGCGCTCAGCGCCCGCAGGGCGATACCGGCGTTCATGGCAATCTTGTTGAGGTTCGCGGCCGTGCCTTCGGGGGCGTGCACACTGACCGAGCCGTTCGACGACTCCTCGGGCGGGTCGACCCGTAGACCGTGGTCACATAGCAGAGCTGCCAGGCGCGCCGCGTCACCGGGGTGCTCGGGGGTCAGGATGAGCCGTGGATCCTCGGCGGCCAGCAGTTCGGTCACATGACCTTGGAAGAGCAGTTGCCCGTCCCTGATCATCACCAGATGATCGCAGATTTGTTCGACCTCCGACAGCAGGTGGCTGGACACGAAGACCGTCATCCGTCCCCCGGCGAGGTCCTTGAGCAGACTCCGGATCTCGCGGATGCCCGCCGGGTCAAGCCCGTTCGTCGGTTCGTCGAGCACCAGCAGTTCGGGGCGCGGCAGCAGGGCGGCGGCGATCCCCAGGCGCTGCTTCATGCCCAGGGAGTAGGAGGTGAACCGGTCGTCGGCCCGGCTGGTGAGACCGACCATGGACAGTGTCTCGGCGACGCGATCCGGACCCAGCCGGCGCAGGCGTGCCAGCAGGCGCAGGTTGGCCCGCCCGGTCAGGCCGGGGTGGAAGGTCGGGCCTTCGATCATGGCTCCGACCCGGGACAGATACCCGGCGGGTCGCTCGATCGGATGCCCGAGCACGAAACCGTGTCCCGCGCTGGGCCTGATCAGTCCGAGGAGCATCCGCAGGGTGGTCGTCTTGCCGGCACCGTTCGGCCCGACGAATCCGGACAGCGCTCCCACGGGAACATGGATATCGATCTTGTCTACCGAGCGCCGGGTGCCGTAGCACTTGGTGAGCCCCTGGCTCCAGATGGCGGTGTCGGCCGGGGGCTGTGGCAGGTCCATACGGGCCTGGCGTCGTGATCCCCGTCGTATCCGCAGTGGCCTCGCCGGAGTCTCCGCCGTCATTACGTGGTTGCCTCCTTGGTCCCCGGCGTCTGGTCCGGGTGAGACGGTCGCCTGACTGGGCTGGCGTTGACCGAACAGAGCGTAACGGATGGAAACGAGTTGTGCTTAATGACGATCGCTGATTTTCGTGTAATGACGATCATTGACCTATGATGCTACCGATCGTGACAGTCGGTAGGAGTATGCAGCGACCACCGCGGCGATGTTCCTTCGACCGGTTCGTCACGGGCCGGTCCTGCCGCGGAGATCCCGTGTGACCGCGCACGAGGCCCACGGAGCTGCTCGACGGCGTCTGGCGGGCCAAAGGTTGTTCGATCATGTTCTTTCCATGTAGTCGGAGGCCCAAGCCTCTGGGCCACTGAGTGGCAGCGCGGTGCAGCCGGTGCCGCCAGTCAGCCTGGAGCGTGCCCGAACAGCCGGGGGGCGAACCGCTCGGTGATCAGTGTCAGGGGGTGGCCGGTCAGCATGTCGCGCATCCGGTAGGTCCGGGCCGGCACGCGGGATTCCGGGCTGAGATCCGACCCGAGATGGGCGGCGAAGTCTCCTGCCGGGAGCTGTCCCCACGACTGCAGTTCACGGACGACCGGCAGGGCGGCCCGCACGAGCAGCCTGCCGATAGGCTCCTCGGTGTCGAGGTCGCGCGCGACGTCGGTCGGAAGTCTGTTGACGATGGCGAGTACGGATGCCGTCCCGTAGACAACGCCGTTGTCGCCAGTGAGTAACACTTCACGAACCAGTAGATCGTCCCCGGTCTCGCCGTCGAGGTCGTGCAGCCCGATATCGGTGCAGGTGTCAAGATCGGTGTAGATGCTGAGATCGTTGAATCGGGGATCACCGTTCGCTCCCCGCGTATCCGCTGCGTAGCTGGGCTGTCCCGGTACGGTCAGAGGAAAGCGTTGTTGGCGGCGTATACGAACGGTAATTTGACGCCCGGTGAGGATTTCCAGCGACGTGGTGGTCAACCCGTCGCCACGCAGAACCAGTTGCTCGAGCGGACCGAGCTTTGAGCTGGTCTCCGTGGCCGTGTCGGTGGTGGAGAACCCCGCGACCGGAGGCGGTGTCGATCCGACCTGCGTACCCGGCCACCTTCCCCCGACAACGATCTTATTCTCTATGACTTCATTATATTTCGATACTCGACCTTGATAGGAGGAAAGCACGTAAAAAACGTTATCATGTACCTATATTGCCGGTCGTACCGATACGGATCGGCCCTGCCGGGGCCCGCCGACGACGTCCAGACG
>NZ_CAAAFT010000137.1:11173-13553 GCF_900634765.1 Candidatus Protofrankia californiensis
ACGACGTCTGGACGTCGTCGGCGGGCCCCGGCAGGACGTGTGACGGTTGACGAGGTCCGGGCCGATGGTGTGTGTGGAGCTGCCGCCCGGTCAAGGACGTTGCTCTCCCGCGAGACCGGAGGGGAGCGGGCATATGGGGTCGTCTGTATGGTCATCCATGCGGTCGTCGCCGCGACGACGGGCTCTTTCCCGCGGATGTCGACCACTCGTCCTGACCCGCCGGTGTCGGCCGGAGGACAACGGGTACCTCAGCGTCCACGCTTGGGGTTTCCTCGGGGCGGGAGCCGTCCGATGGTTACGGTCGGGAGCTCGGTAGTTCCCACGCGGCCCGGATGGAGACAGATGATCGAAGTCGATCGGCTGACCAAGCGCTATGGCTCGACTGTCGCGGTGGACGACCTTTCGTTCCAGGTCCTTCCCGGTCGGGTCACCGGATTTCTCGGGCCGAACGGAGCGGGAAAGTCGACGACGATGCGGGCCGTTATCGGTCTGGACCTGCCGACCATGGGCGAGGTCCGGATCAACGGCAGGTCATACGCGTCGATTCGGCGCCCGCTGTGCGAGGTGGGAGCGCTCCTGGACGCACGTGCCGTACACGGTGGTCGCAGTGCTTCCAACCATCTGCTGTGTATCGCGCGGAGCAACGGCATCGATCCGGCTCGGGTGAGCGCCGTTCTGGAAATGGTGGGCCTCGCCGGCGTCACCCGGCGGCGGATCCGTACATTTTCGCTCGGGATGCTACAGCGCCTCGGCGTCGCGGCCGCGCTGCTCGGCAATCCGGGTGTGCTGCTTTTTGACGAGCCGGTGAACGGCCTGGATCCAGAAGGTATCCGGTGGATCCGCACGCTGATGAAACAGCTGGCCGCCGAAGGACGGACGGTGCTGGTCTCCAGCCATCTGATGAGTGAGGTGGCCCTGACCGCCGACCATCTCATCGTGATCGGGCGGGGTCGGCTCGTCGCGGACGCGAGCGTCGCGGAACTGCTTTCCACCAGCTCGCGCAACCGGGTTCGGGTGCGCTCCCCGCAGGCCGGACGGCTGTCGACGCTGTTGACCCGGGACCAGTCGGGCGTGAACGTGCAGTCCGGGCCGGACGGGGGCCTGGAAGTCCTGGGGATGGACGCACCCGCAGTAGGTGAGCTCGCTGCCGCCCACGGCGTCGTCCTCCACGAACTGTCGTCCCAGCAGGCTTCACTGGAGGAAGCCTTCATGGACCTGACCCGGGACTCGGTCGACTACCGGACCGGGACGGACCTGCTCTCGCTCGAGTCCTCCACCACGCCCACAACCGCCGGATCGAGGCCCTGACCCCATGCCCTCGGATTTCGTGCCCCCGAACGTCATCGACTCCCCCTCGGAGATCGTCGACGCCATGCCCCCGGACCTGCCCCCGGACCTGCCTGCGGACCCGGTCGGCAGCCGGGCCGGTAACGCCCCCCCGCCCCGGCCTTCGACGGCATCGGCCCCGTTGCCTGCCGTGGCCGCCGCCGCACCCGCCGGTCATCCGGCTGCCGACGCCCTCGGTAACGCCCTGCGCTCCGAGTGGACGAAGCTGTGGACCGTCAGGTCCACGTACTGGACCCTGTTCGCGGCCTTCGCCATCACCATCGGCCTGGCCGCGGTCGCGTGCGGAGCAACCGCCAACCAGGGCGGGGACGTCGGCGGGGAACCAGCCGCGCTCAGCCTCAGTGGAATCTTCATGGCCCAGATCGCACTGGGCGCTCTCGGCGTTCTCGTGATCAGCTCGGAGTACGGCAGCGGGATGATCCGGACGACCTTCGCGGCCGTCCCGAACCGGCTGGTCGTGCTTGCGGCGAAGGCCGTGGTCTTCGCGGGTGTGGTGGTGGCCGGCTCGTTCGTCGCCTGCTTTGTCGCCTTTGTGCTCGGCCAGCGACTGCTGCATTCGACCGGCCAGCAGGCCTCGCTCGGTGATCCGGAAATGTTCAGGATCATCCTCGGTGCCACCGCCTATCTCACGCTGATCGGGCTGATCGGGCTGGGGCTCGCGGCCGCGATCCGCCATACCGCGGGAGCTCTGGGCGTCCTGTTCGGCGCCATGGTGGTGCTGCAGATCGCCGTTCAGTTCCTGCCCGGGGACCTGCAGGAAAACATCCTGCCCTACCTGCCCGCGACGATGGCGGTCTCGGTCGTCACCGTGAATCCTCCGGCTATGAGCCTGTCCGCCGGGGGAAGTATCGCGATGCTCGGCGTCTATGCGGCAATCGTGCTGCTTCTCGGGGCATGGTCGATGGTCGCGCGGGACGCCTGATCGTGTGGCATCCGGATTATGACCTCAGCACGGCAGCGCTCGGCCCACGGGCGTCGAGTAAGGACTGCGGTATGGGTTGTCCGGGTGGCCTGGGCGGCGTTCACCTTAAGC
>NZ_CAAAFT010000137.1:13578-20273 GCF_900634765.1 Candidatus Protofrankia californiensis
CCTTAAGCGGACCACCAGAAGCGAACCATCAGAAGCGGACCATCAGAAGCGGACCATCATGTCGCCCGGGGAGGGTGGAATGGCGTCGCCTGCCAGGATGCCGCCTCGCCGCACCCAGGCGGCAAGCCCACCGTCGAGCACGTGGTCGAGAAGGACCGGGTGGTCGGGCGCCGGTCAGCAGGGTCATGAGAGTCGACGCGTCGATCAACGGGCCGACCCCGCCCGTCAGGTCTGTCTCCCCGGCTCCGCCGGTCTCCTCGAAGGCCAAAGGCGGCGCGATGATGTTTCTTTCGTGCTCGGGATTCCTTTCCCGGGCAGGCGTGCCGTTGAGGGCAGACCCTCGCATGCCGTCCGGTGCAGGTCTGGTGCCGGCTCCGGGCGCCCAGTGTGTGGATCAGTGGTCCGACGGGTTCGCTGTGGCGTCGGGAACCGGACTGCTTCGCTACCCGTTCATAAGTCTGAGTCTGTTAGACTCAACAATACTGAGACGATCCCAAGCCGGTGATGTTAGTCGTCGGTTAGTGGTTGGCCGGGGCAGGGGTCGAACCTGGAAGGAGCAGCCATGAGCACCTACCTGTGGGAGCCGTTCGCCGCGTTCGGGCGTCTGGACCGGGAGTTCCACGAGATCGTCCGGCGTAGCTGGGATGCCTCCGACCGGCCGCGGATGCCCCGCGTTGGTTTCGCCCCAGTGGCCGATGTGGTTATCGACGGCAATGATGTTGTCGTCCACCTCGAGCTTCCCGGTGCCGACATCGACAAGGACGTCGCGGTCGAGCTGGAGCGTGGCCGGCTCGTCATCCGCGGGGAGCGCGCGGACAGCCGCGAGAACGACAACGGTCGCGTCGTCGTGCGGGAACGCCGGTACGGGGCCTTCCACCGTGAGTTCACCCTGCCAGAGGGGGTAGGCGCCGACCAGATCTCCGCGACCTACGACAAGGGCGTGCTGTCGGTCCGGCTCGCGGGTGCGCTCGCGGGTGCCTACGGGACACGTATCCCGGTTACCCCGGGCACGTTCTCGGCCCTGGCGGATGCCGAGTCGTCTGAGACGTCGGACAGCCGGCCGTCCGAGCCGGTGCAGGCGGTCGAGGCCGAGGGGATGCCGGGCCGCTGACCACGGCGGCCACGCGTCGCCCGGTGGTGCCGGATCGGTCCACGGCACCACCGGGGCCTGCTCCACCTCGGCCGGTCAGTCCGTCTGTGTATCTGCTGTACCTGCTCTTCCCGTGTGCTGGGTACCTGCGTCCGCGGCATCGGTGCCGGCATCGGTTCCGGTGCGGCCGGCCGCCGCGTCCGGCTTCGCCGCCGTCCTCCCCGGTTTTCCTGTTGTGCGGCCGCGGGCGGCGGCCGCCCGCGGCGCGGATGGCGGCGGGACCATCGGACCGATGTCGCCATCCGGTGCCTCGTCGAGGTCGACGACCACGGGCGCGTGGTCAGAGGTGCCCGTGCCCTTGCGGGCCTGCCGGTCGACCCACACCGCGCGTACCCGGTCGACCAGGTTCCCGCTGGCGAGGAGGAGATCGATGCGCATGCCCATGTTCTTCGGGAACATCAGCGCCCGATAGTCCCAGTAGGTGAACACCTGGTCGTCCGGCCAGCGCTTGCGCATGACGTCGACCAGGCCGAGGTCGGTCAGCTCCCGCAGTGCCCGCCGCTCGGCGTCGGTGACGTGCGTGGCGCCGACGAAGGCGGACGGGTCCCAGACGTCGGCGTCGGTCGCAGCGATGTTGAAGTCGCCGCAAGCGATCACCGGAGCGGTCGTGAGGGCCTTTTCGACGGATGCGTGCAGCGCGGCGAGCCAGCTGAGCTTGTAGGCGTAGTGCGGATCGTCGATCGCGCGTCCGTTCGGCACGTACAGCGACCAGATCCGGATGCCGCCGCAGGTTGCGGCGAGCGCCCGCGGTTCGGGCTCGGGGAATCCCGGGCCGTCCACGAGACCGGCCTCGACGTCGTCGAGACCGGCCCGTGAGAAGATCGCTACGCCGTTCCAGCGTCCGTCGCCGTGGTGGGCGACGCGGTAACCGCGCCGGAAGAGGTCCTCGTCGAAAAGCTCGAGGAAGGCCTCGTCGGACAGTTTGGTCTCCTGCAGGCACACGACGTCCGGCTGGACCCGGTCCAGCCATTCGATCAAGCGGGCCTGCCGCGCCTTCGCTGAGTTGATGTTCCAGGTTGCCACCCGCACACCATCCGACGTTAGTCTGCCGGCGCTGCTGCCGACGACAGCGGTGTCCGCAAACCGACTGTTGCCGATCGGTGTGACCGGCTGGGATGGTGCCTTGTGGGCGATAGCGTCATCAGGTGTCGGCGGCTCGCCGAATGCCCGGAGGGAGACCGGACCATGCCAACCATGGCTCGCAACCGTGCCCGGCGCGTCCGGCTGGTCGGCCCGGCCGTCACCGCCGCGGTGGTCATCGGCCTGGTCGGTTGTGGCGCGGTGTCCGAGGAGACCAGACAGGCCGGCACCGATGCACTCTGCTCGCAGATCGACGCCCGGTCGGCGGACGTCCGTTCGAGCGCGGACGTGGCCCGGCTGGTCGCCCTGACGATCCGCGACCTTGCACCGGACGAGAACGTCCGTCAGCTTGCCGGCCGTGTGTCGCAGAGCCCCGGAGAGCTTGCGCTCCGGGGGCAGCTCGCCGACTGGATCGACAACAAGTGCTCACGGTGACCGGTCAATCGCAAGAATCCGACTGACAAGGGTGCGACCGGGAACAGAACCGGGGACACAGTGGTGTGAACCGGGTGTTCAGGACGGCCCGGGCGGTTCTCGTCTCAGACGGCTCCAGGGGTCCTGTCTGCCGGGTCTTTCTGGCGAAGGTCTTGCAGATGCAGCTTTCATGTGACTTGCAAATAGTGGCCCTTTTTCTCCCTTTGGCACCACAGGAACCCGTATCACGACAGCCGCCACCACAGCGATCGGCACCACAACGATCAGCCGACGATCCCGCCGGACGTCGTGCCGTCCCCGCGCCCGAACGTCGTCCCCGGCGCCGTCGCGGGCAGGCGCGGCCGCGTCCTGGTGACGATCGGGGAAGGGAACAACGCGCCGGCCGCTCAGCCCGGCGTCACGACTGACTGGTTCCGCCGCCTTCGTGCGGGATACCGGTGGCGGCGAGGATCAGGTCGCTTCGCTGGGGCGAACGCTGTTGAAGGCCAGGCTGCTCGTGCGACCATCAGGCCGTGACCACATCGGCGAGCGCGTCCCAAGTCGAGGACCTGGTCCTGCTGGAGCAGGCCGGGCAGGAACTGGATCTTCTGTTCTTCTGGGGTCACCGGTCACCGCGCGGTGGTGCCCGCGGTGTCGGTACGGGATGTCTGAGCCAGTGGTGGCCGTCCGCCTTCACCGTGGACGGGCTGCGCTACCCGACGGCCGAGCACTTCATGATGGAACGCAAGGCCCGGTTATTCGGTGACCTTGTTGCCGCGCGAGGAGTTCTTGCCACCTCGGATCCCGCCGCCGCGAAAAAATACGGGCGGCAGGTACGTGGCTTCGACGAGACAGTGTGGAACGAACACTGCTTCGACATTGTGGTCCAAGGTAACGCGGCGAAGTTCACTCAGCATCCGTCGCTGCGCAACTACCTGCTCGGCACGGGGGATCGTGTACTCGTCGAGGCGAGCCCGTTGGACCGGGTGTGGGGGATCGGCCTGGCCGCCGACGACAGCCGCGCCCACCAGCCTTCGGCATGGCCCGGACGCAATCTGCTCGGCTTCGCGCTCATGCGCGTCCGGGCCATGCTGCGTGACTCTGCGGCGGGCATACCCGGACAAGCAGGCAGACTCGGGTAAGGAAGCGCTGCTCACTCTCCCTTCACCCGCCACCCCTCCCACTGCCCGCGGGTGGCGCGGGGCCGGACGTCTGCGCCACTGTGCCCGGATGCCCACCCCGCCTGGCCGTGTCCGGCGCGAGGATCAACACCAGGTCGGGGCCCAGGGGAGTCGGGAGGGCGGCGATGACGGACGGCGCCGGCTTGGTACGGCCGGGAATCGTCGTCGGGGTGGACGGTTCGCCCGGTTCGGCCGAGGCGTTGCGGTGGGCACGGCAGACCGCGACCCTGTACGGGCTTGCCGGTGACAGCCATACTCGTGTGGACCGCGGACGGCCAACCCAGGGCCGTCCACCACAGGGCACGCACGAAGGACCGCGAAGGGCTGGCAGCGGCTGCGGTCGACGTCCTCGAGGCCGTGGTCGGTCGGCTGCCGGCGTCGGTTCCGCAGGCCGAGGTCGTCCGCCGGGTGGTTCACGAACCCGCGGTACTCGCCCTGCTGGCGCAGTCGCGGAACGCGCTGATGACCGTGGTCGGCGCGCGCGACCACGGCCTGTTCCACCGGGTGCTCGGCGGTGCCGTGGGCCGCGCCGTCGTCCACCACGCCGAGGCCCCGGTTGTCGTCGTCCGGGGGAGGGGGTTCGGTTTCCCCGGTGACCGTCGTCCGGTTGTCGTCGGCGTGGACGGGGTCGGTCGCCTCCCTCGCCGCGTTGCGCTGGGCCGCCGACCAGGCGGCGTACCGGCAGGTGCCGCTGCGGGTGGTGCACGCGCTGGCGGTGGCCGCCACGCCCTACCCGGACTTTCTCGCCTCCGTAGGCCCGGCCATCGGCGACCATGCCAACGACGTGCTCGCCGACGCGCTGGCCAAAGGGCTCAGGGGCGCTTCCCACCTGTGCGTCAGCAGCGAGGTGGTGGTCGACTCCTCCGCGGCCCGGGCTCTGCTGCTGGAGTCCACGACGTCCCAGCTGCTGGTGGTGGGCGCCCGCCGGTCACGGCGGCTTCGCCGAGCTTCTTCTCGGTTCTGTCGGCGACCAGTGCGTCCGCTATTCGGCCTGCCCCGTCGCCGTCGTCCACCTGTCCCGATAACCACGAGTATCCCGATAACCACGAACGCAAGAGGGGCATGCCGTCATCGGTGGTCCTCTCCCGGGACGGGCATGCCCGGCAGTTCGGGTAAAGTGCGGAGGGGAGGTTCGATCGGGTGTTCGATCGGGTGATTGCCCGCGCGTCGCCACGACGTCGAAAAACAGCGTTTGCCGGTGAACGTCCACGACCGGCCACGGGCCAGATCAGGACACGGACCAGACCAAGAATGGTGACGGGCCGGTATGTGCCGGGTTCGACTGTCCGCTGCCACGACAGCCTGCGGCCTTCTTCCACCGTGATGGGTCGAATCTCCCATCGCGATGGATCGAATCCGGCGATCTGCGTCTCGTCGCCGTCCAACACCGCATTACGATGGCATCACTTATTCCATTAGTGTGCCACGAACGCGGAAGGGGAGGCTTTGGCGTAGGAGGGCCTTGCTGGCTGCGATGCTGCGTGGGAGATGAGGGTGCATGGCCCCTCGGAGCCGCCCGACGGGTCGGAGGCTTCAAGCCACCTCGAGCTGCATTAGTTGACGACTGTTGTGGTGAGCGTCGAGGAAAAGGCGCGCCTTGAGCGCGTCAGGCAGGGAACGGGAAGGCGAGCGCAAGCGAATCGCTGACGACGTGTCGAAAATAAGTCAGACGGCATCGAAACTGGGGCATGGAATGAAGCCTCAGGACAGAACCTGGCGGGTGTCCCGTCTTCTGGCCAGGTGGTGCCCGGCATGGAGGCGACGCGAGTCCGTTCTGCCGCTCTCACGCGGAACGTGGGAAGGCGTGTGCCGATACGTCCGCCCGAGGGTGTGGGTGGTGAGAGGGAGTGCGCCGCACAGCGGAAACTGGAGGCGCCGAGTACCGAGGCGGCACACGCCGGCGGACCGGCTTGTAGTAGTGGTGAAGCCCCTGTAATGGGGGTGGAGCGAAGGAGCCGGCTCATCCTGATGGGTTCGTTCGAGAAACCGGCGCTTGCTGGGAGGGATCGAGTGGGGTCATCGAGGTCTACAGAGAAGCCGTTCACAATATCGAAGGGCCTGGTCTGGGAGGCGTATCAGAAGGTCAAGGCCAACAAAGGCGCACCGGGAGTGGACGGGCAGTCCGTCGACGCGTTCGAGAAGGACCTGAAAAATAATCTGTACCGGGTCTGGAACAGGATGTCGTCGGGCAGCTACTTCCCGCCCCCGGTGAAGGCGGTGGAGATACCGAAGTCGCATGGTGGTGGGGTTCGTTTGCTCGGTGTGCCGACCGGGTCGCCCAGACCGTGGTGGCAATGACGCTGGAGCCGCGCATGGAACAGATCTTCCATGACGGCTCCTACGGCTACCGGGTGGGGAGGTCCGCGTTGGACGCGGTGGGCGCGTGCCGGGAACGGTGCTGGCGGTCGGACTGGGTAGTCGATCTGGACATCCAGGACTTCTTCGGCAGCTGCCCGCATGACCTCATCGTCAGGGCGGTCGAGGCCAACACCGATCAGCCGTGGGTGGTGCTGTACGTCCGGCGGTGGCTTACCGCGCCGGTCTGCTACCCCGACGGCTCGCTGGGGACGCCGGACCGGGGGACCCCGCAGGGGTCCTCGGTGTCGCCCGTGCTCGCCAACGTGTTCCTCCACTACGCGTTCGACCTGTGGATGGCCCGGGAGTTCCCGGGCCTGGCATTCGAGCGCTATGTGGACGACGCGGTGGTGCACTGCGGGACCCGGCGTCAGGCCGAGCAGGTGCGCGCGGCGATAGGACGGCGGCTGGAGGAGGTCGGGCTGCGGCTGCACCCGGCCAAGACCAGAGTGGTGTACTGCAAGGACAGCAGCAGGTGGGGCTCGTATGAGCACACCTCGTTCACGTTCCTGGGC
>NZ_CAAAFT010000137.1:20964-21501 GCF_900634765.1 Candidatus Protofrankia californiensis
CAGCATGATCAAATTAGGCTACGTGGCATTGGCAGCAGGCGGGGCTCGTATGAGCACACCTCGTTCACGTTCCTGGGCCACACTTTCCGTCCCCGCAAGTCGCGGAACAGGAAGACGGGGCGGAACTTCACCTCGTTCGCTCCCGCGATCAGCAGGGACGCGCTGACGGCCAAGAGCGCCGAGATCCGCTCCTGGCGGATCCACCGGCGCACCGGTTCGACCCTGGACGACCTCGCGCACACGATAAACCCGATCGTGCGGGGTTGGATGAACTACTGGGGCCGGTTCAACCGGCACGAGCTGTATCCGCTACTCAGACGCATCAACGCCTACCTGATGCGATGGGCCCAGAAGAAGTACAAACGGCTGCGCGGGTACCGACGTGTCAAAGCGTGGTGGGACGCGGTCGTGCAACGGGACCGTGGACTGTTCGCGCACTGGGCGTGGGTACGAGGCGCCTGGATGGCTGGGTGAGAAGAGCCCCGTGACGGGAGACTGTCATGCGGGGATCTGTGGGAGCCGGGGGCCGAAATGCCC
>NZ_CAAAFT010000138.1:0-1979 GCF_900634765.1 Candidatus Protofrankia californiensis
GAAACAAATATCCTGGTTCCTGGTTCCTGGTTCCTGGTGACCGATGGCCGGCTGGCCGATCATTCCTACAAGTTGTAGGACGTTTTTATCCTTACCAAATCCGCCGCTCAGCACCTGACTGTCCCCGTCTCTCGCAGTCGGAGTGTGCGGGGCAAATCTACGGCTGGTCATCTTTCAGTTTCCCGGTCAGTTGATCTGCGGTGCAGAGGTAGCGGATTTTCCAGATCAGGATGGTCAACGAAGTTGTGGAGCATCCTGAGAAGCTCGATACGCATGAACAGCTGTGCAAGTTCCCCCGACCGTGCTGACGGATCATGTTCGAACTCCTGCTGCACGTGCTCGGCGACGGGCGGAGTAAACAACGGGAACACCCACAGTATGGCCGCGCCAAGCCACGTGGACCGCTGCCCCGCCCTTCCCAATCCAGGAAGCTTATTCAGAACCTCTAGCTCAGGTGATCTAGATCATGCATCGTCACAGGTCGGAGCGCCGCTAAAGATCTTGATCGGGGAGTTTTGAATAACTCTCGGGGGACTTTCCGTAGGCCCAGGTCCCCGGGTCGCTCAGAGCTGGTCGACGGCGGTGACACGCAGGACGGCGCTGCCGGCCTCGTCGGAGGCGGCGAGGTCGACCTCGGCGCTGATGCCCCAGTCGTGGTCGCCGGCCGGGTCGGCGAATATCTGCCGCAGCGTCCAGCGCCCCGGCTCGGTGTCGATGATCAGAAATCCGGGGCCGCGGGCGTCGGGGCCGGTGCCGATCTCGTCGTGGAGGTCGAAGTACAGCCGCAGGGCCTGCTCCCACCGGTCGGCGTCCCAGCCGGCGTCGGCGTCGAGCGCGCCGAGATCGTCATAGCGCCGCAGCGCCGCCAGTTCCACCCGCCGGAACAGCGCGTTGCGGACGAGCACCCGGAACGCGCGGACGTTGGCGGTCACCGCCGGGGGCTGGGAGTCGATTCGAACGGGCGGGCCGTCCGGTGTCGGGTTGCGCAGCTGCTCCCACTCGTCCAGCAGGCTGGAGTCGACCTGGCGGACCAGTTCCCCCAGCCACTCGGTGAGATCGGTCAGCTCCTCGGTCCTGGCCTCCTCGGGGACGGTCTGCCGCAGGGCCTTGTAGGCGTCGGCCAGGTAGCGCAGCAGCAGCCCCTCGGAGCGGGCCAGGCCGTAGAACCCGATGTACTCGACGAAGGTCATGGCCCGCTCGTACATGTCCCGCACCACCGACTTGGGCGCGAGTTCGTGGTCGGCGACCCACGGGTGACCGCGCCGGTATGTCGCGAACGCGGCGCCGAGGAGTTCGTCCAGCGGTTTGGGATAGGTGACCGTCTCCAGCAGTTCGAGGCGCTGTTCGTACTCGACGCCGTCCGCCTTCATCTGGGCGACGGCCTCGCCACGGGCCTTGAACTGCTGGGCGGACAGGACCTGACGAGGGTTGTCCAGGGTGGCCTCAAGAATCGACAGGACGTCCAGCGCGTAGCCGGGCGAGTCGCGGTCGAGCAGCTCCAGGGCGGCCAGGGCGAAGGGGGACAGCGGCTGGTTGAGGGCGAAGCCGAGCTGCAGGTCGACCGTGAGGCGGACGGTGCGTCCGGTCGCGTCCGGCACGGCAAGTTTTTCCACGACTCCGGCGGCGAGCAGCGCCCGGTAGATAGCGATGGCCCGGCGGATGTGCCGGCGCTGGGCGGGCCGGGTCTCGTGGTTGTCGGTGAGCAGACGGCACATGCCGGCGAAGGCGTCACCCGGCCGGTTGATCACGTTGAGGAGCATGGAGTGGCTGACGGCGAAGCTCGACGTCAGGGGTTCGGGCTCGGCGGCCACGAGCCGTTCGAAGGTTGCCGTGCCCCAGGAGACGAACCCTTCCGGGGGCTTCTTGCGGACGATCTTCCGCCGCTTCCTGGGGTCGTCCCCGGCTTTGGCCAGAGCACGCTCGTTCTCCACGACGTGCTCGGGCGCCTGCACGACGACCGTGCCGACGGTGTCGTAGCC
>NZ_CAAAFT010000138.1:2201-3636 GCF_900634765.1 Candidatus Protofrankia californiensis
ACGACGACCGTGCCGACGGTGTCGTAGCCGGCGCGGCCGGCACGCCCGGCGATCTGGTGGAACTCCCGGGCGCCGAGGTGGCGCGTCCGCGTTCCGTCATACTTGGACAGGGCGGTGAACACGACCGTACGGATCGGCACGTTGATCCCGACGCCGAGGGTGTCGGTGCCACAAATGATCTTCAGGAGTCCTTCCTGGGCGAGCAGCTCCACCAGCCTGCGGTACTTCGGGAGCATGCCGGCGTGGTGGACGCCGATGCCGTGCCGGACCAGGCGGGACAGGGTCCGGCCGAACCCGGCGGTGAACCGGAATCCGCCGATCGTCTTGGCGATGGCGTCCTTCTCCGCACGGCTGCACACGTTGATGCTCATCAGCGACTGGGCGCGTTCCAGCGCCGACGCCTGGGTGAAGTGGACGACGTAGACCGGTGCCTGGTGGGTGCTCAGCAGCTCTTCCAGCGTCTCGTGCAGCGCAGTGGTCACGTAGCGGTGGAACAGCGGTACCGGGCGTTGCGCGGACCGGACGACGGCGGTCGGCCGGCCGGTCCGGCGAGTCAGATCCTCCTCGAAGCGGCGGACGTCACCGAGGGTGGCCGACATGAGGACGAACTGCGTGTCCGCGAGCTCGAGCAGCGGCACCTGCCACGCCCAGCCGCGGTCGGGATCGGCGTAGAAGTGGAACTCGTCCATCACGACCTGCCCCACCTGGGCGGCCGCTGCGTCCCGCAGGGCGATGTTGGCCAGGATCTCGGCGGTGCAGCAGATGACGGGGGCGGTCTCGTTGACGCCGGCGTCCCCGGTCATCATCCCCACACTCCCCGGGCCGAACGTGGCGCACAGGGCGAAGAACTTCTCCGACACCAGCGCCTTGATGGGCGCGGTGTAGAAGCTGCGCCGGCCGTGGGCCATCGCGGCGAAGTGGGCGCCGGTGGCCACGAGGCTCTTGCCGGACCCGGTCGGGGTGGCCACGATGACGTTGGATCCGGACACCACCTCGATGAGCGCCTCGAACTGGGCGGGGTACAGGGTCAGACCCTGTCCCTGCGTCCACGCGGTGAACGCGTCGAAGATGCTGTCGGGATCGGGGTGCGCGGGCAGTTGGTCGGCGAGCGTCATGATAGGTCCGATCGTGCCTGACGAACTGTGTCCGGCAAACTCCTCCGCCCGATCGCCGGCTGCGGGACGGACCACGGGACCGCCGGGTCGTGGGCGTGGTCCTGCCCCGTTCGCTGCTCGGACGCCGTTGTTCAGCGGCCTTCTGGTCGGCTCGTCCGGCTGGTGGGTTTGCTCGGTTGATCGGGTTGTCCGGCTGTGGGTTTGTCTGGCTGGTGGGTTTGTCCGGCTGGTCGGCTCATCTCGGTGAGCTGCTCAGGCGTTGTTGTTCAGCGGCTTTCCGGTCGGCTCGCCCGGCCGGTCAGCTCGTCTCGGTGACCTGA
>NZ_CAAAFT010000139.1:0-968 GCF_900634765.1 Candidatus Protofrankia californiensis
GGTGCGTTCACCTGGCGACAGGGTGGCGGCGGCCCGCCTCATGTGGTCCGCGCGCAGGCCGAACTTGGCCAGCAGGGTCCGCAGGTCGGCGGTGACCATGCCGGGCAGCAGTCGGGCGAGGACGTCGAGAACCGAACCCTCGCCCGCGAACAGCCCGCGAGCCTGGTCGATCTCGCCGACCAGCACCCCCGGCCCGAGTGCGGCCTGGCCGTGCTCGGGCGGGATCCGGCCGAGCATCGTGGCGAGCAGCGTGGACTTGCCGGATCCGTTCGGTCCGGTGATGGTCACCCGGTCGCCCCAGTCGATCTGTGCGGTGACCGGCCCCAAGGTGAATTCGCCGCGGCGGACCACCGCGGCGGTCAGCGCCGCCACCACGGCACCGGATCGCGGTGCCGCGGCGATGTGCATCCGCAGTTCCCACTCCTTGCGGGGTTCGGCGACGACATCAAGGCGTTCGATCAGGCGTTCGGTCTGCCGGACCTTGGCGGCCTGCTTCTCGGACGTCTCGGCGCGCAGATTACGGCCGATCTTGTCGTTGTCGCGGGACTTGCGCCGGGCGTTGCGCACCCCCTTGTCCATCCAGGACCGTTGGGTCCGGGCCCGGTCGGTCAGCGCGTCACGGCGCTGCGCGTACTCCTCGTAGGCTTCACGGGTGTGCCTGCGGGCCACCTCGCGCTCGTCGAGGTATGCCTGGTAGCCACCCCCGAAGAAGCCGACCTGCTGCTGGGCGAGGTCCAGTTCGCAGACGCCGGTGACGGTGCGGGCGAGAAACTCCCGGTCATGGCTGACCACCACCACACCCGCCCGCAAACCGCTGACGAACTCCTCCAGGCGGGCCAGGCCGTCCAGATCGAGGTCGTTGGTGGGCTCGTCGAGCAGGAAGACGTCGAACCTGCTCAGCAGCAGGGCAGCGAGCCCCGCCCGGGCCGCCTGGCCGCCCGACAGCGCGGTCATCCGGGCGTCCAGGT
>NZ_CAAAFT010000139.1:993-4865 GCF_900634765.1 Candidatus Protofrankia californiensis
CCCGCCCGGGCCGCCTGGCCGCCCGACAGCGCGGTCATCCGGGCGTCCAGGTCGATCGCGAGCCCGATGTCGGCTGCCACCGCCGCTGCGCGCTCGTCGAAGTCGGCGGCACCCAGGGCCAGCCAGTGTTCCAGCGCCTCCGCGTAGCCGTCGTCCGAGCCGGACTCCTGCCGGGACAGCGCGTCGGAGACGTCGTCGAGCCGGCGCTGGGCCTGCGCAACGCCGGTGCGCCGGGCGAGGAAACCGTGCACCGTCTCACCGGGACGCCGGTCGGGTTCCTGCGCGAGGTAGCCCACCGACGCCGTCGGCGGGCGTAGCCGCACCGTGCCGTGCGCAGGAGCGGTCAGGCCCGCCAGCAGGCGGAGCAACGTGGACTTGCCCGCACCGTTCGCGCCGACCAGCCCGATGACCTCACCCGGGCCAAGGACGAGATCCAGCTGGCTGAACAGCTGCCGTCCGCCGTATCCGGCGGCCAGGCCTTTGGCGACGAGGGTAGCGCTCACGGACATGAACGCTACCGGCACTGTGGAGCGGGTGACCGGGATCGAACCGGCATGGCCAGCTTGGAAGGCTGGGGCTCTGCCATTGAGCTACACCCGCGAGGCGTCGTAGAGACTCTACCCCGTAGGATGGAGGAGCAACGCCACGGGGCGTAGCGTAGTGGCTAGCGCGCCTGCTTTGGGTGCAGGAGATCGGGAGTTCGAGTCTCCCCGCCCCGACCGGTAATCTCGGCGCGTCCATCCGATCCACCGCCGCATCAGGAGTTAGCCGCGCCGTGAAGGCCACTAAGGAAACCCTTAGCCCCACCCGGGTCAAGCTGACCGTCGAGGTGCCCTTCGACGAGCTCAAGCCGTCTGTCGACGCCGCCTACCGCAAACTCGCGCGGGACGTCCGGGTTTCCGGCTTCCGGCCGGGCAAGGTGCCTCCGCGCATCCTCGACCAGCGTCTCGGACGGGGGACGATCCTCGAGGAGGCCATCAACAGCGCCCTGCCCCGGTTCTACACCGACGCCGTGCGCCAGGAGGAGGTCGACGTCCTGTCGCCTCCCGAAGTGGGCATCAGCTCGTTCTCCGACGGTGCCCCGCTGGTGTTCACCGCTGAGGTGGACGTCCGGCCGGACATCGCCCTGCCCGACTACGACGGTCTCGAGGTCACCGTCGATGCGACCGAGGTCACCGAGGAGCAGCTCCAGTCCCAGCTGACGACGCTGCGGGAGCGGTTCGCCGTCCTCAAGCCCGTGGAGCGTCCGGTACAGGCCGGTGATTTCATCTCGCTCGACCTGTCCGCGACCGTCGAGGGTGAGGCCGTCGAGGGTGCCGACGCTACCGGCATGTCGTACGAGGTCGGGAGCGGCGATCTCGTCGACGGTCTTGACGAGGCGGTGACCGGCGCGTCCGAGGGCGAGAGCCGGACGTTCCAGACCGAGCTGCTCGCCGGTGAGTACGCCGGGAGCTCAACCGAGGTCACGGTAACCATCCGTGGCGTCAAGGAGCGTGAGCTTCCTGAGCTGGACGACGACTTCGCGACAACCGCCAGCGAATTCGACTCGCTGGAGGAGCTGCTCGAGGACGTCCGTGAGCGCCTTGACCGGGGCGCCAGGCTCAACCAGTTCAATCAGGCACGGGAGCACATCCTCGACAGCCTGATCGAGCGGATCGACGTGCCGGTACCGGAATCGGTCCTCGACAGCGAGGTCGAGGCCCGTGAGCACCGTCTCTTCCACGAGCTCGAGCGGCTGGGCCTCGACCGTGACTCCTATCTGGAGTCGCTCGGCCAGACCGAGCAGGAATACCGCGACGAGTTGCGGCGGCTGGCCGCAAAGGCGTTGCGGTCCCAGTTCATCCTGGATGCCGTGATCAACGCCGAGCAGATCGGTGTCGAACAGGGCGAGCTGATGGAGCAGGTGATCGGCCGGGCGCAGCGCGCGGGCCTGAGTCCGGAGGTCTTTGCCCAGCAGATCTCCCAGGGCGAGGGGCTCGCCTCGATCATGGCGGACACCCTGCGCGGCAAGGCCCTCAACTTCCTGCTGGAGCAGGTGAAGGTCGTCGACGCCGAGGGTAACGCGGTGGAGCTGGCACTGCCTCGCCGGCCGGAACCGGCGGCCGAGGCCGATGATGCCGAGGTCGATGATGAGGCCGAGGGGGTCGAAGAGGGCGCGGTGGCGGCATCCGCCGATGCCGGCGGCAGCGACGCCCGCGGTGCCGCCGCGAGCGACACCGCCACTGACACCGACGGCAGCGACGTGGTGGCCGGCGACGTTTCGGTCAATCCCGCGCCCAACGCCTGACCACACCGGCACCCACCGTCGTCGGGTGGATGAGGATCTTCCGGGCGGCCGCCCGGGTCCTCATCCACCCGACATCCACCTGACCGGCATTCGTATTACACCTGAATGTCCGAATTAAGACGATTTCGGACTGGCTCATCCTCACGCCTAGCGCGAACATCGAGCATGAACTCCCGGAACCGCCGCGGGTCACAGATAGTGTCGAGCCGGTCAGATCAACCGCAGCCAGTGCGAGGAAGCCGAGGAGCTAACCGTGAGTGATATCGCAGCCCCGAGTTTGGCCGTCCCGCAGCTGCGCTCGCCGGGGCAGGGTGGGGTCGGTTTCGACGAGCAGGTCTTCAACCGTCTGCTGCGCGAACGGATCATTTTCCTGGGTTCGGTGGTCGAGGACCAGATCGCCAACACGATCTGCGCCCAGCTGCTGCTGCTCAACGCCGAGGATCCGAATCGGGACATCTTCCTGTACATCAATTCTCCCGGTGGTTCGGTCAGTGCCGGCATGGCGATCTACGACACCATGCAGTACGTCGAAAACGACGTTGCGACGGTGGCTCTCGGTCTCGCCGCATCGATGGGCCAGTTCCTCCTGTGCGCAGGCGCGGCGGGCAAGCGCTACTCGCTTCCGCACACAAAGATCATGATGCACCAGCCCTCCGGTGGTATCGGCGGTACCGCCTCCGACATCGCGATCCAGGCCGAGCAGATGCTCTACACCAAGCGGACGATGCAGGAGCGGATCGCGTTCCACACCGGCCAGCCCATCGAGCAGATCGAGCGGGACTCCGACCGCGATCGTTGGTTCACGGCCGAGGAGGCCAGGGACTACGGGTTCGTCGACCATGTCGTCTCGCAGGCCCGCCAGGTTCCCAGCGAGAGCTCGGTCAGCTAGCCAGTCGAGCTGGGGCCGGTCTGGTGGATCTTCAATCGTGCGAATCGACCGCTATCCACCGGACTGGCCCGAAGAGCGCGGGACGCTTGGCCCGCACCGTCGACATCGGCCACCGATCATCACAAGCCGTCGCGGAGGCACCCAGACATGAACCAGCCGATCACCGGTCAGGGCGGGAACAGCCGCCAGCCCGTCAGCCGATACGTCCTTCCGCGGGTCATCGAAAAGACCAGCCGCGGCGAGATCGCTCTCGATCCGTACGAGAAGCTCCTGCGTGAGCGCATCATCTTCCTGGGTGTGCCGATCGATGACACGTCCGCCAACGACGTGATGGCGCAGCTTCTGTTCCTGGAGTCCGAGGATCCCGATCGCGATATTTCGATCTACATCAATTCGCCGGGCGGGTCCTTCACCTCGTTGACGGCCATCTACGACACGATGCAGTTCGTCCGGCCCGACATCCAGACGATCTGCATGGGGCAGGCGGCCTCGGCCGCGGCGGTGCTGCTCACCGCCGGCACTCCCGGCAAGCGCTTCGGGCTGGAAAACAGCCGCATCCTGGTGCACCAGCCGTCCGGGCAGGGTGAGGGCCAGTCCAGCGACATCGAGATCCAGGCGCGGGAGATCCTGCGGATGCGCTCGTTGCTGGAGCGGATGCTCGCCCGGCACACCGGCCACACCGAGGAGGAGATCCGC
>NZ_CAAAFT010000140.1:0-6412 GCF_900634765.1 Candidatus Protofrankia californiensis
GGGGCGTTCGGGGTCGCTTCCCCGCGGTGCCAGGTGGGTATCGAGCAGTGGGTGGTCAGATAGGTGACCGGTCGGTGGGGTGGGTGCCGCGTCCTGCGGCGTGCACAGATTCAATCCGTACGGCGTGGACGTGCCGGGACGCGGCAGGCGGAGCATAGGCTGATCCACGCGAGCCGCGCGATAGAGCTCTCACCGGGCGTCTGTAAGGGGTACCGTCCCCACACGAGGATGTGACGGCCATCAGCCCGAAGTCGCCGGCATGCGCAACAGTCGGTAACGCGGGCAGGATAGTAACAGACAGGCGACGACTGGGCGGCCAGGCCGCCCCTGACCTGCAGGCGACACCATCGTCTGGACGAAGGGACTGAGTCCTCGGTGGCACGCATAGGTGACGGCGGCGACCTGCTCAAGTGCTCGTTCTGCGGCAAGTCCCAGAAACAGGTGAAGAAGCTCATCGCCGGACCGGGCGTCTACATCTGTGACGAGTGCATCGATCTCTGCAACGAGATCATTGAGGAAGAGCTGTCGGAATCTTCCGATCTCAAGTGGGACGAGCTGCCGAAGCCGCGCGAGATCTATGAGTTCCTGGACAGTTACGTCGTTGGTCAGGAGCAGGCCAAGAAGACCCTGTCGGTTGCCGTCTACAACCACTACAAGCGGGTCCAGGCCGGTGGGGCTGGCGGCGACGCCAAGAGTGATGTAGAGCTTGCGAAAAGTAATATTCTTCTGCTGGGGCCCACCGGGTGCGGCAAGACACTGCTGGCGCAGACCCTCGCTCGGATGCTCAACGTCCCGTTCGCGATCGCCGACGCAACGGCGCTCACCGAGGCCGGCTACGTGGGCGAGGACGTCGAGAACATCCTGCTCAAACTTATCCAGGCTGCCGACTACGATGTCAAGAAAGCTGAAACCGGCATCATCTACATTGATGAGGTCGACAAGATCGCGCGTAAGTCGGAGAATCCGAGCATCACTCGGGATGTTTCCGGCGAGGGTGTTCAGCAGGCGCTGCTGAAAATACTGGAGGGGACGACCGCGAGCGTGCCGCCCCAGGGCGGCCGCAAACACCCGCACCAGGAGTTCATCCAGATCGACACCACAAATGTCCTGTTCATCGTGGGTGGAGCTTTTGCCGGACTTGACCGTATCATCGACTCGCGCATAGGCAAGAAATCACTGGGATTCCGGGCGGTCCTGCACGGAAAGGACGATCCGGACGCCGCGAGCGTCTTCACCGACGTCATGCCGGAGGATCTGCTCAAGTACGGGATGATTCCCGAGTTCGTAGGTCGTCTACCGGTGATCACCAGTGTGTCGAACCTCGACCGGGAGGCGCTGATCCGCATTCTCACCGAGCCGAAGAACGCGCTGGTCCGGCAGTACAAGAAACTGTTCGAACTGGACGGCGTCGACCTCGACTTCACCGCGGACGCCCTCGACGCGATCGCGGATCAGGCGATTCTACGCGGAACCGGCGCGCGGGGGCTGCGTGCGATCATGGAAGAGGTCCTGTTGTCGGTCATGTACGACATCCCGAGCCGCAAGGACGTCGCCCGGGCCGTGGTGACGCGTGAGGTCGTCCTGGAACACGTCAACCCGACGCTGGTCCCGCGTGACCGTGACGTTGCCGCGTCCAAGCGAACCCCTCGCCAGGAGAAGTCGGCCTGACGTGGTGGCAGACGACGATGCCGGTCTCGCCCGGGTCGAGAAGGCCCTGGCCGGACGTTTCCCGCACCGGATGCTCCCGGATCTGGAACGGATGCGCGACCTGGTCGATCTGTTGGGCCGGCCGCAGCGGGTCTACCCGTCGATCCACCTGACCGGGACCAACGGCAAGACCTCCACCGCCCGCATGGCGGACTCGCTGCTGCGCGCATTCGGGATCAGGCCTGGCCGTTACACCTCCCCGCACCTGGAGAGCGTCACCGAGCGCATCAGCCTGGACGGCCGGCCTGCCTCGGCGGATGTCTTCACCCGGGCCTACGACGATGTCATCGCGTACGCCGAGCTTGTCGACGGCCGGCATCCGGAGAAGGTCACGTTCTTCGAACTGCTGACCGCGATGGCGTTCTCGGCGTTCGCGGACGCGCCGGTCGACGTCGCCGTCGTCGAGGTCGGGATGGGCGGGACCTGGGATGCGACCAACGTCCTGGACGCCGCGGTGGCGGTCGTGACCCCGATCTCCATCGATCATCCGGAGCTCGGGGACACCCCCGAGGCGGTGGCGGTGGAGAAGGCCGGGATCATCCATCCGGGCACGCTCGCCGTGCTCGCCCAGCAACCGTTGCCGGCAGCCGAGGTGCTCCTACGCCGGTGCGCCGAGGTGGGGGCGACGGTGGTGCGGGAAGGGCTGGAGTTCGGGGTTCTCGGCCGTACCGTCGCCGTCGGCGGGCAGATGGTGACTTTCCGTGGTCTCGGCGGGGTCTACGAGAACCTGTTCCTACCCCTGCACGGACAGCACCAGGCCCACAACGCCGCATGCGCGCTGGTGGCTGTCGAGAGCTTCCTCGGCGGCGGCCGGGAGCTGCTCGACATCGATGCGGTGCGGGCGGGCTTCGCCCAGGCCGACTCCCCGGGGCGCATCGAGGTGGTCCGGCGCTCGCCCACGGTGCTGCTGGACGGCGCGCACAACCTCGCGGGCGCGCAGGCGCTCGTCGAGGCCGTGGACGAGGCGTTCGGCTTCGACTGTCTCGTCGGTGTCGTGGGGATACTTGCCGACAAGGACGCCGCCGGCATCCTGGCCACCCTCGAATCGGTGTTGCACGCCGTCGTCGTCACCCAGAGCGGATCACCGCGGGCGATGCCCGTCGACGACCTCGCGGCAGTCGCGGTGGACATCTTCGGCCCCGACCGGGTGGAGGTCGCCGCCCGCCTCGACGACGCGCTCGACGTCGGCGTCCGGCTGGCAGAGCAGGACGCCGACCTCGGCGGTGCCGGGGTCCTGGTGACCGGGTCGTTGGTGACGGTGGGGGAGGCCCGGCACCTGCTGCGTCGCTGACCGGTAGGTTGCCAGTGAACCGGACGTGGCGTGACTGTGGATCCGTGGCTGTAGATCATGGTCTGTCGCGCCGCCGAGGCTGCAAGGTCCACACACTGCAAGGTCCACGCAAGGTCTACACGCTGCAAGGTCTACAGCAGCCGCGGAATACCGCGGCTGTCCGTGCGAGTAAGCAGAAGAAGGAGTTCCGTGTCCGTCGAACGTACCCTCGTTCTGGTCAAGCCCGATGGCGTCAGCCGTGGCCTCGTCGGCGAGGTCGTCGGCCGGCTGGAACGCAAGGGTCTGACCCTGGTCGCGCTCGAGCTACGCACCCTGCAACGGTCGGTTGCCGAGACCCACTACGGCGAGCACGCCGCCAAGCCGTTCTTCGGCGAACTGGTCGACTTCATCGTTTCCGGCCCGTTGGTCGCGCTGGTGGTTCAGGGGCCGCGGGCGGTCGAGGCCGTGCGCGGCCTGATCGGCGCCACCGACCCGGTCAAGGCAGCTCCTGGATCACTGCGTGGTGACTACGCCCTGGAGATCGGGCAGAACCTCGTCCACGGTTCCGACTCGCCCGAGTCCGCCAAGCGCGAGATCGACCTGTTCTTCCCCGGGCTGAGCTGACCCTCGCTCGAACGGACCCGGGTGCACCGACCGGGTGGCGTGCCGCTCGTCGGTCGGTGCACCCGCGGTGCGTCCGGCGGGTGGGTTCCTCGTTCGTCTGGGTTACGGAGTGCTGTCACTCCGGGTGTCTTCAGTGGGTTGTCTCAGGTAGCATCCTTGCTACTCCGAGTGTTAGAACTGGTCGTACGGGTTGGGGCTGGCAGGCCTGGTGACCCGGCGTGGTGCGTGAACCGTTACACGCCACGTATCCCTCACATCCGCGGCAGGCTCGAGGGGCCCGGTTTACGCTCTTTGGTATCTGCAACAGCGTCTCTACTGGATTGCCGGACTACTGGACTACTGGATGGGGCCCGTCGAACAAGCAGTGGACACGTCGTTACGGACACCGCCTGCCCTGTACACCCAACACGCCCTGCATGCGCACCCAGACCGCATACCCGGGAAGGCCGGCATCCGACGATGTCCAGTTCGTTGTCGTTCCTAGGCCGTGACATGGCCGTGGACCTTGGCACCGCCAACACCCTCGTCTACGTCCGTGGTCGCGGAATCGTGCTGAATGAACCCAGCGTGGTCGCGATAAACACCACCACGACGGGGATCCTCGCGGTCGGGACCGAGGCGAAGCGGATGATCGGCCGTACTCCCGGCAACGTGGTCGCGATCCGTCCGCTCAAGGACGGTGTCATCGCGGATTTCGACACCACCGAGCGTATGTTGCGCTACTTCATCCAGAAGGTCCATCGGCGGCGGCACTTCGCCAAGCCGCGCCTGGTCGTGTGCGTCCCGTCCGGCATCACCGGAGTCGAGCAGCGGGCGGTGAAGGACGCCGGCTACCAGGCCGGCGCGCGCAAGGTCTACATCATCGAGGAGCCGATGGCCGCGGCCATCGGGGCCGGGCTGCCCGTGCACGAACCCACCGGCAACATGGTGGTCGACATCGGTGGCGGCACCACCGAGGTGGCGGTGATCTCTCTCGGCGGGATCGTGACCAGTCAGTCCATCCGGACCGCAGGGGACGAGCTGGATACGGCGATCATCTCCTACGTCAAGAAGGAGTACTCGCTCATGCTCGGTGAGCGGACCGCGGAGGAGATCAAGATGGCAATCGGTTCCGCGCACAAGTTGTCGGACGAGCCGAGTGCTGAGATCCGCGGCCGGGACCTGGTCTCGGGCCTGCCCAAGACCATCGTCGTCACCGCCGAGGAGATCCGCAAGGCAATCGAGGAGCCGGTGAACGCGGTCATCGACGCAGTCAAGGTCACCCTTGACAAGTGTCCGCCGGAGCTGTCCGGTGACATCATGGACCGCGGGATCGTGCTGACCGGCGGGGGAGCGCTCCTGCGCGGCCTGGACGAACGTCTGCGCCACGAGACCGGAATGCCGATCCACATAGCCGACAACCCGCTGCACTCGGTCGCCATGGGGTCCGGCAAGTGCGTCGAGGAGTTCGAGGCGTTGCAACAGGTACTCATCTCCGAGCCCCGTCGCTGACTGTCCGCAGGTACGGAGGTTCTCAGGTACGGAGGCCGGTGGTGGGACGTGACACCCGGCGTTCCCGCATGATCATCCTCGTGCTGCTTGTCGTGGCCTTCACTCTGATCACCGTTGACTACCACTCGAGTGACAGCTCGTCGGGCCTGCGCGGCGCGCTACGCGACGTCTTCGGCGGGGTCGAGACAGCGGTCACCACGGTCACCCGACCGATCGGGCGTACCCTGTCGTCGCTGGCCCATCCCAACCGCTACCAGAAGCGCGCCGACGCCCTCGCCGCGGAGAACGCCGAGCTCAAGCGGCGCCTGGCCGAGGATGACGAGGCGCGGCGGCAGGCCGCGGCACTGTCCAGCCTGCGGCTGCTCGCCGACCGGGGACAGTACACGATCATCCCGGCCAGGGTCGTCGCGATCGGTGACATCACCGGGACCGACTGGACCGTCACGATCAATGCTGGCAGCGCCGACGGGGTCACCCCGGACAAGCTGGTACTCAACAGTGACGGGCTCGTCGGCACGGTCCTGACCGCGACCGCCCACACCGCCGTGGTCCAGCTGGCCTCCAGTCCGGCGAGCCATATCGGCGCGCGACTGGAGAACACCAGGCTGCTCGGTGCGGTGGCGGGCCGAGGCGGTCCGGACGCCCTGACGTTCACCCTCTACGACGCCACGCTCCAGGTGAAGACAGGTGATCGCCTGGTTACGTTCGGCAGTGCCGACTATGCCGGTGGGGTACCGATCGGCGTCGTCACCAAGGTCCTGGACTCCGGCGGGGGCCTCTCGCGCTCGGCCGAGGTCACCACCTTCGCCGCCCTGGGTTCGCTGGACCTGGTCGGTGTCGTCGTCGGCACACCCGCGACCGATCCGGGTGACCGGGTGCTGGCGCCGCGCCCGGTGCCGCCGCCGGCCACCGCGCCGCCGCCGCCGGCCACCGCGCCGCCGTCGCAGCAGCCGTCAGCCACCGCGTCGCCGTCACCGTCATCCGTGCCCGGCGCGCCCGTACGGATCTCCCCGACACCGACACTCGCCCCCGCGGCGAGGACGTCCACCGGCTGAGGCGGGGTCATGTGGAACATGGGCATGCGTGCCCCCGAGGTTCGGGGCAGGATCGTCGTGGTCACCGTCGCCGTGATGGTCGTCCTGACCGTGCTGCAACTGTCCGTTATCGCCGCGCTCGACCTGCCGCTGGGCGGCCCCGACATCGTCCTGATCGTGCTTTCCTTCGTGGCGCTGAGTCAGGGACCCGTTGTCGGCGCGGTTGTCGGCTTCACCGTCGGGCTGCTCGCGGACCTGCTCTCCACGCACGTCCTCGGCCAGACCG
>NZ_CAAAFT010000140.1:6437-8519 GCF_900634765.1 Candidatus Protofrankia californiensis
CGAGACCGACCGGACGGCGTACCTGCCTCTGGTTGTCGTCGCCGCCGCCTCGGCGCTGGGGACGGCCGGTCATGCCGCGATGGCTGGCATCATCGGTCATCCGAGCCTGACCGGTACCCAGACGCTCCTGCGTGCGGTCGGCGCGGCCCTCTACGCGCTTGTGCTGACCCCGCTCGTCTTCCCGCTCGTCACGGCCGGGATGCGGCGCCCACGCGGGGACCGTTCGTGATCAGGCGGCGACCGTGAGACGGCCGAGCCTTGTCGAGGAGTCGCTGGACGACCGCACCCGGGTGCGGCTGGTCGTCCTGCGCGTCCTCGCGGTCTCCCTGCTGGTGACTCTCGGCGCCCGACTGTGGACCCTGCAGATACTCAACGGCGACCACTACCGTCACCTCGCGGAGACCAACCGGGTCCGTGAGGTCGTCACCCCCGCGACCCGCGGCCTGATCGTGGACGATCAGGGGCGAGCCCTCGTCCGCAACCGGACCTCTCTGGTCATATCGGTCAACCGGTCGGTGACCGATCGGCAGAAGGACTCCGGGCAGGCCGTGCTGGAGCGGTTGTCGAGCGTGATCGGGATGCCCGTCGCCGACATCAAGGGGCGCATCCAGTTCTGCTCCGCCACAGCGAAGCCCCCGTGCTGGAACGGCTCGCCCTACCAGCCGGTTCCGGTGGCCAAGGACGTTTCCGCGCAGCAGGCGCTGGCCGTCATCGAACATCCCGACCGGTTTCCCGGAGTCTCGGCCGACCTACAGGCCGTGCGCGAATACCCGTACGGCTCCCTCGCCGCGCACGAACTGGGATATCTCAGCCCCGTCACCCAGAAGCAGCTCGACTCCGACGGCGCCAGCAAGGGATACCACCAGAACAGCCTGGTCGGTGTCTCCGGCCTGGAGGACACCTATGACGCGGACCTGCGGGGCGCCGACGGTGTGCAGAGACTCGAGGTCGACCGGTTCGGGCGGGTCGCGGGCACTGCGTCGTCCACCGCGCCGCGCAGCGGCGACAACCTCGTGCTTTCGCTCGACCTCGGGATCCAGCAGGCGGTCGAGCAGACCCTGCAGAAAACACTGGACTCCCTCGGCGGCGGGCGGGCGCGTACCGCCTCCGGTGTCGTGCTCGACGCCAGGACGGGTCATGTGATCGCCATGGCGAGCCTGCCCTCCTACGACCCGTCGGTGTTCGTCGGGGGCGTTTCCGAAACCGACTACAAGGCGTTGTCCGACCCGGCCAACGGGATTCCGCTGCTGTCGCGGGCCTACCAGGGTTCGGGCGCGCCCGGGTCGACGTTCAAGCCGGTGTCGACCCTGACCGCGCTGACCAACCTCGGCGCGTCGACCACCGACGACTACGACTGCGGGCCGACACTGCAGGTCGGCGGTCAGACCTTCCACAACTTCGAGGGATCGTCCGCCGGGCCGATCACCCTCCACCAGGCCCTGGTCATCTCCTGTGACGTCATCTTCGACCGGTTCGCCTACGAGGCATGGCTTGCCGACGGTGGGCTGCGCAACGGTCGCGGACCGTACCAGGAGCCCCACGAGTACTTCGTGAAGATGGCCCGCACCATGGGATTCGGCAGCCGCACAGGCGTCGACCTGCCGGGGGAGACGGCCGGGTCGGTCGTCGACCGGGCCGGCGCGAAGGCGATCTGGACGGATCTGAAGGACTCCTACTGCCGCCGGGCACAGAACGGTTATCCGGAGGTCACCGACCCGGCCAAGGCGGAACGGTTCCGCCGGTATGCCGCCGAGGCGTGCGTCGACGGCTACCTGTACAACGGAGGCGCGGCGGTCCAGTTCGCGATCGGGCAGGGCCAGTACCTGTCGGCCAGCCCGCTGCAGCTCGCGGTCTCCTACGCCGCCATCGCCAACGGTGGGACGCTGTACCAGCCCACCCTGGCCAAGGCGGTGATGTCCCCGGACGGCCACGTCGTGCGGACCGTCGAACCCAAGGTCGCCGGCAGGATTCCGGCCACGCCCGAGACGCTCGCCTACATCCGCGACGCCCTGCACGGAGTGACCAGCGAAGGCGGTGGGACCGCGACCGGAGTGTTCGCGGACTGGCCGAACGACACCATCC
>NZ_CAAAFT010000140.1:8544-9051 GCF_900634765.1 Candidatus Protofrankia californiensis
GTGTTCGCGGACTGGCCGAACGACACCATCCCGGTCGCGGGCAAGACCGGTACCGCGGAGGTGGAGGGGACCGGGGACACATCTTGGTTCGCCTCGTTCGCGCCCGCGAACGACCCGCAGTTCGTCGTCGTCGTGACCATTCCGGATTCCGGAACCGGCGCCGAGTACGCGGCTCCGGCCGTCAAGGCCATCTACCAGAGTATCTACGGCATCGGACACCCCGCGGCGCTGCCCGGCGGCAGACCGCCGCCGGAACTGCCCCGGGTCGAGCGGGACGGGACGTTCTCGACGGGTGCTGCACCCGCACCCGCACCCGCACCCGCACCGGCAGCCAGCCCGTCCGGTGTGTCGTTCGCGGATCGGCCCACCGGCGCTGTCGCGACTGCTGCGGTCCCGGGTACGTCGGGCCTGGGGATTGTGTCCGCGGTCGCCGAGCCGGCCCTCGTTCGGGGGGTTCCCGTTCGCGGGGCTCTGGGTCGTGGGGCCTTCATAGGCGAGGGGGATGGG
>NZ_CAAAFT010000141.1:0-4246 GCF_900634765.1 Candidatus Protofrankia californiensis
GCTCTGGGTCGTGGGGCCTTCATAGGCGAGGGGGATGGGTCTGCCCGCGGGCCACCCCGTCCCCCTGAAGCCCGGGGTCCCTGTTGAAGCTCAAGGGTTCCTCAGGCCAGGCGCTCTTCTATCGGCGATCATGGATGGAGTGTTCATGACGAGCCCGACGGCACTGCGTTCGTCCCCGGTTCCGTTGCGTGGCAGGATAGGCCAGCTGCGTGACCGGGCGTCGGGTCGACACTCCCCGCTGCGCCGGCTGGACTGGCCGCTGCAGATCTCCGTGATCACGTTGTCGATGGTGGGGGCGTTGCTGGTGTGGTCCGCCACGCGGCAGCGCGAGATCGAAAGCGGTGGCGACCCGCAGACATTCCTCAAGCGTCATCTGCTCAACCTGGTCATCGGGCTGGCGCTCGCAGGTGTGGCAACCATCGTGGACTATCGAATTCTGCGGGCATACGCCCCGTTTGTGTATCTGGGGTCGTTGTTCGGTCTGATCGCCGTCCTGCTCATGGGCGCGACGATAAACGGTGCGCACTCCTGGATCGTCCTGCCGGCCGGTTTCCAGCTGCAGCCTTCGGAATTCGCCAAGGTGGCCCTCATCCTCGGGGTGGCGATGATTCTCGGGGAGAAACACGACGACCGCGACACCGGTATCCGGCTCAACCCCAGCCACCAGGACGTCGTCCTGGTGCTCGCGCTGGCGGCCGTGCCGATGGCACTCATCATGATGCAGCCGGACTTCGGCACCGTGATGGTCTTCGTGTTCGTCATTCTCGGCATGCTCGCGGTCAGCGGTGCTCCGAGCCGATGGGTGATCGGGCTCATCCTGTGCGGGATCCTGTTCGGCGGGGCCATTCTGCAGTTCCACCTGCTCAAGCCGTATCAGGAAGCGCGCCTCACCGAGTTCGTCCGGGACAACCAGAACACCTCGTCAACCGGGTACAACGTCGACCAGGCCATGACGGCGATCGCCAACGGCGGTCTCATCGGCCGGGGCCTGTTCAACGGGATGCAGACCCAGGGCCAGTTCGTGCCCGAGCAGCAGACCGACTTCGTGTTCACGGTCGCCGGGGAGGAACTGGGTTTTCTGGGTGCCGGTGGGGTCCTGGTACTGCTCGGCGTGGTGCTGTGGCGGGCGTTGTCGATCGCGTTCGACTCCGGTGACGCCTTCGGGACGATGATCGCGACCGGGGTGGTGTGCTGGTTCGGGTTCCAGATGTTCGTCAATATCGGGATGACGTTGGGGGTCATGCCGGTGACGGGGCTGCCCCTGCCGTTCCTGTCCTACGGGGGATCGTCGATGTTCGCGAACCTGCTGGCGGTCGGCCTGCTGCAGAACGTCCGCCTACGGGCTCGTTCGGACCCCTACGCCCTGTAGCAACCCGGGGGAGGTTGGGCCTGGCGGAGTCCGCCTCCGGCCGGCGTGTGTGCCGTAGGCTCGCGGACATGTCCGGACAGTCGCTGTTCCCTCGCTTGGAACCGTTGCTGCCGCGGGTCCGCAAACCCGTGCGCTATCTCGGCGGCGAAGGAAATTCCCAGGTCAAGCCGTGGGAGGACGCGGTAGTTCGCTGGTGCCTGATGTACCCCGACGCCTACGAGGTCGGCCTTCCCAACCAGGGCGTCCAGATCCTCTACGAAATTCTCAACGAGCAGCCGGACGTCCTGGCCGAGCGCACCTACTCGGTCTGGTCGGACCTGGAGGATCTGCTGCGCGAGCACGGCATCCCCCAGTTCACCGTGGACGCCCACCGCGCGGTCGGTGACTTCGACCTGCTGGGGGTGAGCTTTTCCACCGAGCTCGGTTACACCAACCTGCTGACCGCCCTGGATCTCGCGGGCATCCCGCTGCATGCCGCCGACCGGGGCGAGGAACATCCGATCGTCATCGCGGGCGGGCACGCCGCATTCAACCCCGAGCCGATCGCGGCCTTCGTCGACGCGGTCGTCCTCGGCGACGGCGAGCAGGCGGTCCTGGAGATCACCGACGTCGTCCGCGCCGTCAAGACCGCTGCGCGCCCCGGCGGGCGCGAGGAGCTGCTCATGCAGCTGGCCCGGCGCGGGTTGGCCTATGTGCCGTCCTTCTACGACGTGGACTACCGGCCGGACGGGCGTATCCGCGCGGTCACCCCGAACCGTCCCGATGTGCCGGCCCGGCCGGCCAAGCACACCGTGAGTGACCTGGACGCCTGGCCGTACCCGAAGGCACCGCTGGTCCCGCTGGCGGAGACCGTGCACGAGCGGATGAGCGTGGAGATATTCCGCGGATGCACGCGTGGCTGCCGTTTCTGCCAGGCCGGGATGATCACTCGTCCGGTCCGGGAGCGCACCATCGACACCATCGGTGCGATGGTCGACCGGGGCCTGGAGGCGTCCGGGTTCACCGAGGTCGGGTTGTTGTCGCTGTCAAGTGCTGACCACACCGAGATCGGTGAGATAGCCAAGGGTCTGGCCGACCGGTACGAGGGCACTCACACCTCGCTCAGCCTGCCCTCGACCCGGGTGGACGCGTTCAACGTCACACTGGCCAACGAGTTCTCCCGCAACGGCCGCCGCAGCGGGCTGACCTTCGCCCCGGAAGGCGGCTCCGAACGCCTGCGCAGGATCATCAACAAGATGGTCAGCGAGGAGGATCTGGTCCGCACGGTCAGCACCGCCTATGCCCAGGGCTGGCGGCAGGTGAAGCTGTACTTCATGTGCGGCCTGCCCACCGAGACCGACCAGGACGTCCTCGCGATCGCGGACCTCGCCCGCGAGGTGATCAGGGCCGGCCGGCGGGCCAGCGGGCACCGCGACATCCGCTGCACGGTGTCGATCGGTGGTTTCGTACCCAAGCCGCACACGCCGTTCCAGTGGGCGGCCCAGGCCTCCCACGAGGTCACCGACGCCCGGTTGCAGATGTTGCGCGACGCGATCCGCGGCGATCGGGAGGTGGGACGGGCGATCGGTTTCCGTTATCACGACGGGCGTCCGGGCATGATCGAGGGCCTGCTCGCCCGCGGTGACCGCCGGGTTGGCGCGGTGATCGAACGGGTATGGCGCGACGGTGGCCGGTTCGACGGATGGAGTGAGCACTTCTCCTTCGAGCGCTGGGAGAATGCCTGCGCCGAGGTGCTCGGGCCGTTGGGGGTGTCCCTCGACTGGTTCACCACACGTGAGCGCGACGAACGCGAGGTGCTGCCCTGGGACCACTTGGACGCCGGCCTCGATCGTGACTGGTTGTGGTCGGACTGGCAGGAGGCGCTGCGCGAGACCGAGCTGGACGACTGCCGCTGGACCCCCTGCTACGACTGCGGGGTCTGCCCGACCATGGGCACGCAGACCCAGATCGGCCCGACCGGCCGGACCTTGCTGCCGCTCGTACCGACCAGGCCGGCCGGTGCCGCGGCGTCCTGAGGGTCCGCCCCCGCCTCCGGTCGTCGCACGGGTGCGGGTGCGGTTCGCCAAGCGGGGGCGGTTGCGTTTCCTGTCCCACCGCGACATCGCGAGGACCTTCGAGCGTGCCCTGCGACGTGCGGACGTCCCGATGGCGTACTCGGCGGGCTTCAGCCCGCATCCGCGTATCTCCTGGCTGGGTGCCGCCCCCACGGGCGTTGCCAGCGAAGCCGAGTACGTCGAGCTCGCCCTGGCCGAACATCGCCAACCGCGGGCGCTGGGGGAGGCGTTGGACGCGGCCCTGCCAGCCGGGTTGGACGTCGTGGCCTGCGCGCCGGCGACCTCGACACCGCTGGCGGATCTGGTGGACGCGTCGCGGTGGCGGGTGCGGTTGCCCGGTGTCGCGCCCGCCGAGCTGGCCGCCGCCGTGGACGCGCTGCTTGTCCGTGACCTGGTCGAGGTGGAGCGGGTCACCAAGAACGGACATCGGCGGTTCGATGTCCGTCAGGCAGTGGTCTTGATGGTTTGCCGTGCGGAGAACGACACGTGTGCGATACTGGATACGGTTGTGCGGCACACGACGCCCGCCGTACGACCCGACGACATGCTGACCGCCCTATGCGTGGTCGCCGGTCTTCGGCCGCCAGTACCACCCGAACCGCTTCGGCTCGGGCAAGGTCGGCTGCTGGAGGATGGCACCGTGGCGGATCCGCTCATGCCGGACCGCGACGACGCAGGACGGCTGGTCGGTCGAATCGATGCGTGATGCAGGGCGTCGCAGGATTCGCCGGTGGTACCCCGCCGGACCGAGACAGTGGTTCCTGAGCGGTCGCGACTGCGAGAGCAGCGCGCCCGGGGACCCCGAGAGGCTTCATAACCCGTG
>NZ_CAAAFT010000141.1:4907-7610 GCF_900634765.1 Candidatus Protofrankia californiensis
CTCCGATGAGACACCCGTCACTCGTCCCGCACCGAGACGGCGGCGCGCTGCCGCGCGATCTGCCGGACTCCCGCCCGAGGCCCTGACTGGGATCAGGGCTGAGACCAATACCGAGACCAGCACCGAGACCCCGAGCGGGCCCCTGGGCGTACCGTCGTCGCCGGACGAGCCGGTAGCCGTCGGTGAACCCGCCGGTGCGACTCGACAAAGCGATCCGCCGGAGCCGACGACCGCAGAACCGACAGCGCAGCAGCCGACGGCCGTGCCGTCGACTGCTGCGCGGCCCGCCGACTCCGACCGGTCGTGGCCGGTTTCGTTCCGATCCGATCTTAGTGGCTCCGAGGTTGCGCGGACCGGCGGACTCCAGACGCCGGCGATCGCCGATGCCGACCCGGACGCGCAGCGGGAGCCACGACCACGCCGCGGGCGGGCGGTCACGATGGTGACCTTCCAGGCGCCCGAGCCCGCCGCGATCGAGCTGATACAGCGTCGCCGCCGCGGGACCTCGCCGTTCGGTACCGACAACCCCCCGTTCAGCGCCGACAGGGTGAACGCGGACGCCGTGAACGACTCCGGCGGGGCGGCCACCCCCGATTTCGGCCCTTCCGCCGGTACCGGTGGGGACCCTCGTGCCGCAGACCGCCGTTCCGCGGACTCTCGTTCGAAGCCGGCCGTCGATACCGGCCCGCACGCCGAGGAGGATCCCGATCACGAGCTCGAGTCGGAGCTCGCCGCGTACGGCGACGTCGAGGCGTCGGCGACTGCGGAGGCGGTGGCCGACGACAGCGGTGACGGTGGTTCGACGCGGCGTCGCCGCCGCGGCCGTCGCGGCAGGGGTCGTGCCCGCTCCGACGAGGAAACCGACGGCATCGACGACCTGGACACTCCTGCCTTCGACGGGGCGCGTACGCGTCCCGACGATTTCGACTGGGACGGACCGGCTCGCTCCGGCCGTGCCGAGACCGATGACTCGGAGCCGGATCGGGACTCGGACCCGGATTCGGACGACTCCGGCGAGCCCGGGGAGTCCCGGGCCGGGCTGTCGCCCGGTGGGGACGTGTCCGACGAGGAATCACCGCCGGGTAGCTCGCGCCGTCGCCGCAGGCGTCGTCGCCGGGACAGCGCCGCGTTCGTCGACGAGGTCGTTCCCGACGACCCGCCGACGACGGTCGTGCACGTGCGCGAAAGCCGGGTCCGTGACGACGAGGTCCGCGGGGTCAGCGGTTCGACCCGGCTGGAGGCCAAGCGACAGCGCCGGCGGGAGGGCCGTGACAGCGGTCGCCGCCGCCCACCGATCGTTACCGAGGCCGAGTTCCTCGCCCGCCGCGAAGCGGTCGAACGGCGCATGGTCGTCCGCAACGCGGGTGACCGCACCCAGATCGCGGTGCTTGAAGACGGGGTGCTGGTCGAGCACTTCGTCACCCGGGCGAGTTCCTGGTCGTATGCGGGCAACGTCTACCTCGGCCGGGTCCAGAACGTGCTCGCGAGCATGGAGGCGGCGTTCGTCGACATCGGCAAGGGACGTAACGCCGTCCTGTACGCCGGTGAGGTCAACTACGACGCCAGCGGGCTCGACGGACGGCCTCGCAAGATCGAACAGGTGCTGAAGTCCGGCCAGTCGATCGTCGTCCAGGTCAGTAAGGACCCGATGGGTCACAAAGGTGCGCGGCTTACCAGCCAGGTCAGCCTCCCCGGTCGTTACCTGGTCTACGTGCCGGACGGGCAGAACGCCGGGATCAGCCGTAAGCTTCCGGACACTGAACGTGCCCGTTTGAAGGCGATCCTGAAGAAAATCACTCCGGAGAACGGGGGAGTGATCGTCCGGACCGCCGCGGAGGGTGCGAGCGAACAGGAACTCGCCCGGGACGTGGCCCGTCTGTCGGCCCAGTGGGAGGACATCTGCCGTAAGGCGACGAAGGCCAGCGCGCCGGCGTTGCTCTACGGCGAGCCCGACCTCGTGATCAGAGTGATCCGGGACATCTTCAACGAGGACTTCGCTGAACTGGTCGTGCAGGGAGCAGAGGAAGCCACGATGATCGAGGACTATGTCGACATGGTGGCGCCGGACCTGCGTGACCGGGTCCGCAGGCATGCCGGCCCAGCCGACGTGTTCGACGAGTACCGGGTCGACGAACAGCTCGCCAAGGCCCTGGACCGGAAGGTGTGGCTGCCCTCGGGTGGATCCCTCGTGATCGACCGCACCGAGGCCATGACGGTCATCGACGTCAACACCGGCAAGTTCACCGGCAAGGGCGGGAACCTCGAGGAGACGGTCACCAAGAACAACCTCGAGGCCGCCGAGGAGATCGTCCGTCAGCTCCGGCTCCGGGACATCGGTGGGATCATCGTCATCGACTTCATCGACATGGTCCTGGAAAGCAACCGCGAACTCGTCCTGCGGCGCCTGACGGAGTGTCTCGGCCGGGACCGCACCCGCCACCAGGTCGCGGAGGTGACCAGTCTCGGGCTGGTCCAGATGACCCGCAAACGGGTCGGTCAGGGACTGCTGGAGGCATACAGCGAGCCGTGCACGCACTGTGGTGGGCGTGGGGTCATCCTGCACCTGGACGGTCCGTCCGCGCCTGCGCCCGTGCGCAACGCGCCGGCCGATCCGGCAGTGCCGGTGCCGGCACCAGCGCCGGCCGCCGACACCACAGCTGTTCATGACGCGGCTGTTCATGACGCGGCTGTTCACGACGCGGC
>NZ_CAAAFT010000141.1:7635-8624 GCF_900634765.1 Candidatus Protofrankia californiensis
ACGCGGCTGTTCACGACGCGGCTGTTCACGACGCGGCTGGGCGTGATGGTACGGCCAACGGTTCGGGACCATCATCGAATGCTTCCCGCCCGTCGGGCGTACGCGCTGCCGGTCGCCGGCGCGCATCGCGGGCCGTTGCGGCGCCTCAGGAGAGCGCGCCCAGCGGCCTGGAGACGGTCGGGGGAGGAGCGCGCGAGAGCTGACCCCAGCCGGGCTGGGACCTCAGGGTTGGCTGGCGGATGCGTCCGCCACGGTCCGGCGCTGCTGCACCGGTTCCCGGCGGACGAGGTCGCGCCGCCGATGTTCGCGCAACAGCGCGTCCAGGGTGGCGCGGGACCGCCGGAGCGCACCGTCCACGGCGTCGCTGGCGCGGTGGGTGTCCCCCATCTGCAGGGCGTAGGCGGCAACCACCAGGGCCTGGACGACGTCATCCTGAGCGGACAGGGCGTCACCGTCCGTGCCGCTGGCGCTCTTCCCGGCGAGCCCATCCACGGCCAGTCCGCGAGTCCGCACCGCAAGCCAGCATGCGGCGCCCGCCGTGCTCAGCGCCCATAAGGCGCGGACCCCGGCGGGAAGGCCGACCAGACCGTTGACGGCAACCCCGGTCACGGTCGTGATGACGACAGCCGACGCTGCGATCGTTGCCGACCGTCGCGGCGGGTCCGCCGCGCGGGCCGAGGCCATCAGTGGCCAACCGGCAGCCAGGACAGCGGTTACCGTGACGGCACCAGCTCCCCAGATCACGACTTGCCACCCCACCGTGCACCCCCGTTTGGCTGGCGCTGTTGCGCTGGCTGCCGGTTTGGGCAGCCGTCCCCGCAGCCGATGGTCGCCTGGCCGTGGGCGGGACGCCATGGTTCATCCGTGCCATGGCCGGATGCGCCTGGTGGCGGGAGCGAGCGCGTCTGATAAGGACCCGTCACGCTGGTCGGCACCATGCTGGTCCGGAGTGCTGGTCCGGAGTGCTGGTCCGGAGTGCTGGTCCGGAG
>NZ_CAAAFT010000142.1:0-7068 GCF_900634765.1 Candidatus Protofrankia californiensis
TGACCGGTATCGAGACCGGGAAGGCCTGAAGCGACATGGCACACAAGAAGGGCGCGAGCTCGTCGCGCAACGGTCGTGACTCGAACGCTCAGCGTCTCGGTGTGAAGCGCTTCGGCGGCCAGTACGTCAATGCCGGCGAGATCATCGTCCGGCAGCGTGGCACGCACTTCCACCCCGGTTCGCAGGTCGGCCGTGGCAGTGACGACACGCTGTTTGCGCTTGCCGCCGGCCACGTCCATTTCGGTACCCGTCGGGGACGCCGGGTCATCAACGTCATACCTGCCGAGGAGCTCCTGTCCGCCTGATCCGGGTAGGCGTTCCAGTCGGCTGCGGTGGAGGAAGGCAGCGCTGCAGTGCCCACCTTCGTTGACCGCGTCATCCTTCATGCCACTGCGGGTGACGGTGGGCATGGTTGTGCATCGGTTCATCGGGAGAAGTTCAAGCCGCTCGGCGGTCCGGATGGCGGCAACGGCGGTCGCGGCGGTGACGTCATCGTCCGGGTCGACCCGGATGTGACCACCCTGCTGGACTTCCACTTCCACCCGCACCAGCGGGCATCCGGTGGGCGGCCCGGCCAGGGTTCCAACCGGCACGGCGCCGACGGGGCAGACCTCGTCCTGCCCGTGCCGGACGGCACCGTCGTCCTACGACCGGACGGCGAGCAGATCGCCGACCTTGTCGGTGCCGGTAGCTGCGTGGTCATCGCCCGCGGCGGGCGCGGTGGCCGTGGTAACGCCGCACTTGCCTCCGCTCGGCGTAAAGCCCCCGGGTTCGCCGAATTCGGCGAGCCGGGGGAGCAGCTCGACGCCGTCCTCGAGCTCAAGACCGTCGCCGACGTGGCGCTGGTCGGTTTTCCCAGCGCCGGCAAGTCCTCGCTGGTGTCGGTGCTCAGCGCCGCCAAGCCGAAGATCGCCGACTACCCGTTCACGACGCTGGTGCCCAACCTCGGCGTGGTGAAAGCAGGCGACACTGCGCCGTACACGGTGGCCGACGTCCCGGGTCTCATACCCGGCGCGAGCACCGGACGCGGGCTCGGCCTTGAGTTCCTGCGCCACATCGAGCGCTGCTCGCTCATCGTTCACGTGCTGGACTGCGCCACCATGGAACCCGGTCGTGATCCCCTGACCGACCTCGACGTCATCGAGGCCGAACTCGCGGCTTACTCCAGCGACCTGTCCGACCGGCCGCGGGTGGTCGTGCTCAACAAGATCGACGTTCCGGACGGCCGCGAGCTGGCGGAACTGGTCACACCCGAGCTCACCGCCCGTGGGCTGGGCGTCTTCGCCGTGAGCAGCGCGACCCGTGAAGGCGTCCGAGCGCTCTCGCTTGCCCTGGCCGAACAGGTCGCCGAACATCGGGCCGCGCGGCCGGCGCCGGCGTTCCAGCGGGTCGTCCTGCGTCCCCGCGCGGTCGACGAACCCGACTTCGCCGTCCGCGCGCATGATGACGGATTCATCGTGACCGGCGCCAAACCACTGCGCTGGGTCCGTCAGACCGACTTCAGCAACGACGAGGCGATCGGCTTTCTCGCCGACCGCCTCGCCCGTCTGGGCGTGGAGACCGAACTCGCCCGCCTCGGCGCGGAATCCGGCGCGGCGGTGACCATCGGTGAGATCACCTTCGACTGGGAACCGCACCTGAACCGCCGCGGCAGCCGGACTAGTAATGATCTTGATGGCGAGGTGGCGGCGGCGGAATCGTCCCTCGGCCCGCGGGGGAGCGACGACCGGCTTGTCGCCTCCATGCGGTTGACCCGTGCGCAGCGGCTCGCCCGCCGGGCCGGCAGCCGCCAAGCCCTCGCCGACCGGGATGCCGATCTGGACGACCCGAACGATCTGGAGGGCGAGGTCGAAGCGTGACCGCCCGTGATTTCGTGATCCGGGCTGACCGGGTCGTGGTGAAGGTCGGCTCGTCGTCGTTGACCACCGCCAGTGGCGGCATCGACGGCGACCGTGTCGACGCCCTGGTGCGGGCGGTCCTTCCGCGGGCCGGACGGCTGGTGCTGGTCTCCTCGGGAGCCATCGCCGCCGGGCTTGCGCCGCTGGGCTTGGCGCGCCGTCCCCGGGATCTGGCAACCCTGCAGGCTGCGGCCAGCGTTGGGCAGAGCATGCTGGTGCACCGGTACGCGACGGCGTTCGGACGAGCCGGCTACCAGGTCGGTCAGGTGCTGCTCACCGCCACCGACGTGGTGCGCCGCACCCACTACCGCAACGCGCGGACCACCCTCGACCGGCTGCTGGAGCTCGGTGTGGTCCCCGTCGTCAACGAGAACGACGCGGTGGCCACCCAGGAGATCCGGGTCGGTGACAACGATCGCCTCGCCGCGATCGTCGCGCATCTGGTGTCCGCGGACCTGCTGGTCCTGCTCTCGGACGTGGACGGTGTCTACGACGCCAACCCCCGACGTGGCCCGGCCGCCATGATCCGCGAGGTCCGGACGGACGCTGACCTCGAGGGGGTCGGCACCCGAGGTACCGGCAGTGCCGGCGTGGGCGTCGGCGGCATGGCAACAAAGATCGACGCCGCTCGGATGGCGGCCTCGGGTGGGGTCACAACGCTCATCACCTCGGCGGCGAACGCCACCGAAGCCCTTGCCGGAGCCGAGGTGGGGACGGTGTTTCACCCGAGCGGGCCGCGTCGGGCGTCCCGGCTGCTGTGGCTGGAGCACGCGACCACCCCGCAGGGCAGGCTGTTCCTTGACGACGGGGCGGTGAACGCGATCGTGAACCGGCGGGTGTCGCTGCTGCCGGCCGGGGTCACCAAGGTCGACGGTGACTTCGCCGCGGGCGACCCGGTGGACCTGGTCGACCCGTCGGGGCAGCCGGTTGCCCGTGGGCTGGTCGCCTATGACGCCGCTGAGCTGCCCGGGATGCTGGGCCGCTCGACGTTCGATCTCGCCGCGGAACTCGGTTCGTCCTACGAACGGGAGATCGTCCATCGCGACGACATCGTCGTCCTGCAACGGAAGCCGTAGCAACGGAAGCCGTAAGGAGACATCCTGCAGCGGAAGCCGTAGGCAGAAACGGTTGTGATAGCGACGGTCTCCACCTACGGCTTCCGTATCTGTAGGTGGAGACCGTCGTGACAACAGCGCTTTCCACCCACGCCTTCCGTCGTCAGCGGACCGCGCGAAGGAGGACGACCGGGATTTCCCGGCTGGTCTGTCCCTGGTGATCGCGGATGCTGGGGATCTCGTCGATCAGCGCCTGGTAAAGGCGTTCCCGCTCCGGGCCGGCGGTGGTGGACGCTGCGGCGTCGAACCGGTCGGCGCCGAGTTCCACGGTTACCCGCGGGTTGGCGACCAGGTTCCGATACCAGTCGGGATGGGCGGCCGAAGCCAGGTTCGAGGCGAAGACGACGATCCGGTCCGGGGAACTGTCGAGGATGTAGCCCAGCGGTGTGGTGTGTGGCCGGCCGCTGCGGGTTCCGACCGTCGTCAGCAGCAGCAGCGCCGCTTCGGGCAGAGTCGTGGTCAACCTGCCGTTGTTCGCCCGGTATTCGGTAATCAGTGCCCGGTTGAACCCTTTCCGGTCGAAGTCCGGGCTGCGCGGGTCGATCTTGGTGGTCAAGCGCACCTCCTTGTCCGCATGTCAGTGCACACTCAACCACACAGCGGTTCCACGTTCTTGCGCAGGGTGATTTTTCCTGTACGGATGTGCTGCGATGCACCGGCCGGAGCCCGGCCACGGGGCTGCCGTTGCGGGTGACGAGAATCGTTTCGCCGTTCTCGACCGCGTCCATGACAGCCGCGGAGCCGTTGCGGAGCTCACGCTATGTGATTATTTTGATCATAGTTCTTGGTAGCGCCACGTGCTATATGGCGCTACGCGCGGGTGGTGCGCTCGCGTTTCCGGGCTTCATCGTCCGAGGCTCCGTTAGGGCCCCCGTCAGGGGATGGTGGTGCGCACGTGGCTGCCGTGGGCCTGTTTGACGACGGTGATCTGGGTGGGGATGCGTTGGCGCAGGTCCGCGACGTGGCTGACGATGCCGACCAGCCGACCGCCGGAGCGCAGGTCGTCCAGGACGTTCATGACCTCCTCCAGGCTGTCCGGGTCGAGGCTGCCGAATCCTTCGTCGATGAACAGTGCGTCCATGGCCTGGCCACCGGACTCGGCGGTGACCACGTCGGCGAGGCCCAGCGCCAGGGACAGGGCAGCCTGGAAGGTCTCCCCGCCGGAGAGGGTGGCGGTGTCGCGCCGCCGGCCCGTCCAGGCGTCCTCGACGAGAAGCCCGAGGCCGGCCCGCCGGCGCCGGTCACGCCGCTCACCGCTGTCGTGGACAAGGGTGAACCGGCCGCCGCTCATCGCCGACAGGCGTCCGCTTGCCGCGGCCGCGACCTCCTCCAGACGGGCGGCGAGGACGAAGCTCGACAGTGGCATGCCGTGGCGGTTACCGCCGCGGCCCGCGGCCAGCTCGGCGAGGCCCCGCAGTTCCTCCGCGGCCTCGCGCAGCGGCGGTATCGCGGCGAAGGCATCGGCGAACGCGGGCGCCAGGTCGGACAGCCGCCGGGCCCGGTCGTTCGCGCGCGCCGCTTCGGTGAGCGCCGATTCGTGCCGCTGCCGCGCCGCGAGCGCGTCGACTTCCCGCTCGGCCACCGGCGTCGGCGTATCCGGATCAACCGCCAGCTGGGGGTTGGCCAGACGGGACCGCACACCGACAAGGTCGTCACGGTGGGCCATCAGGCGCGCCTCGGTATCGACGATCCAGCTCTCCTCCCGACAGGCGGCTAGGGCCGCGGTCGCGTCCGGGAAGCCGGCGGCGTGGGCGTCGCTGTTCGCGCTCGACGCGGCGCGGCGGTACTCCTCCTCCGCCAGCGCTGCGGCTGAAGCGGCCGCGTGGCAGTCCGAGTAGGCGTCGGCGAACTGGGCAACCTCGCGCTGCCGGGCGGCCAGCCGCCCGGCGTCGCGCAGCTCCGGCGGGAGGCTGGAACGCTGCCGCTCAGCCCGGGCCCGGCACTCCTGCGCACGGGTACGGGCGAGCTGCTCACCGGTGGTGTGGCCGGCCAGTTCGGTCGAGGCCCGCGTCTCCTCCTGGTGCATGAGCTCAAGTGCCTGTTCGGCGGTCGGGACGTCGTCGGCCTGCGTGGCGAGTGCGTCGGCCCGGCCCGCCAGATGGACCGCGGTCTGCTCGAACATCTCGACGGGTAGTACGGCGGGCAGTTCGGAGCCTGCGGGCAGCTCCCTCAGCCGCGCAACACCGTCCACAGCAGCGCGATCGGCAACCTGCCGATCTGCAGATTCATGATTGGCAGATTCATGATTGACGATGTTGTCGCCAGCACCCTTATGGTCGTTTTTCTCCTCGTTTCCGCTGGGGATGGGGTCGGTCATCCCCAGTACGGTGACCGTCGCGAACGCCTCGACCGGACGGGGCGGCCTGCTGCCGGTGTTTTCGGTGGGCAACGGGCCGCGCGGCACGGCGGGCTCGACGCGCACATCGGTGGCCGAGCCTGCCCCCGCCATGTCTACCGCCGTGTCTACCGCTGTGCCCACCATCGCTGTGTTTGCCGCGCCCACCGCGCCTGCCTTGCCTGCTGTGCTTGCCCTGTCGCCGTCCGCGCCAGGGCCTGCCGCGGGTTCCGCCCAATTCGGGGCGAGCGTGCCGGTGATGTCAACGGTGGTGCCGGCAGCGACAGCGGCGGGGCTGACACCGCGATCGGCATTGCGATCGGTACCGGGATCCACGTGGTTTGCCAGTGCACCCGTCAGCGTGCGGATCCGTTCGTCCAGCCGGTCGGCGTCGCGGCGGGCGTCAGCGGCCTGTGCCGCGAGTCGGTTGGCCACGGCTTCGGCTGCGAGTTCGTCGTCCTTGCTGACGTGGTCCGCGCGGACCTCGGCTGGGTCGGGATGCGCGAGGGATCCGCAGACCGGGCAGGGAGAACCGTTGACCAGGGCGGCGCTGAGCTCCGCGGTGATCGCATCGAACCGCTGCCGACGGATGTCGCTGGCCTGGTTGCGGGCGTCCCGCGCGGACTGTTCCACGTCGTGCGCATGGGCGAGGGCATGCGCACGTTGACGCACGGCAGCGGCCAGCTCGGCGGCCATGCGTGCCTGCTCGCGCGCACCTGCCAGGGCAGCCACGGCGGCCCTGGCACGGCTGTGCCTGGCGTCGAGGGCACGGCGCTGCTCCGGCAGATCGGTTCGCAGGTATCCGGTGAGTGTGGCGGCGGCGGCCGCATGCGTGTCGGCGTCGGTGTCGGCCGCCTGTGCCGCGGCATCGTCCGCTTCGGCGGCAGCCAGGACGTTCGCGAACTGCTCGAGGCGTCCCATGTCGGTGTGGGTGAGCCGGGACAGCCGGGCCAGCTCGTTGACGGCAGCGTCGTGGCGGGCACCGAGCAGCTCCAGTCGGTGGCGTCCGGCGTCCTCGGCCAGGCGCGCCCGCGCCAGGTCGTCCGCCCGTTCCCGCACGTGGTCCAGGGCGCGGCGGACCGCGGCGGCGTGGCGGGCGGCGTCCAGCTCGGCGGCCATGCTTTCGATCGCCGGGAGCTGCGCCTCGAGCGCTGCCAGCCTCGTGTCGAGGCCACGCCGTTCCCGCCGGCGTTCGGCGAGTCCGCGGGCCTGGTCGAGTGATTCCTCGGCCTGCCGGCGGGCTTCGGCGGCCGTGGCGGCGTGGTCCGTGGCGCTGTGGGCGGCGGCGCCCGCGGTGGCGGCGAGCCCGGCGACCCAGCTGGCGTCGGCCTCGAGATCGTCGGGCTCGGCGATCCCGGCGGCTTCGGCAGCCCGGGCCGCCACCCGGGCGAGGTCGCCGCGTGCGGCGGCAATCCGTTCGCCGGCAATCTTGGCCTGGTCGGCGAGCCACTGCTCGGCGTGCTCGAACCGGCTGACGGCGAACAGGCGCTTGAGCAGCCGTTCCCGCGCGTCGTGGTCGGCCTGCAGAAAGTCGGCGAAGTGCCCTTGCGGCAACATGATCACTTGGAAGAACTGTTCGGCGGTCATACCGAGCAGCCGGCCGGTCTCGAGCCCGACGTCGTCGTTGCGCTGGGCGACCACCTCCCAGCCGGCGTCGGTGCGGCGCTGCAGCAGGGCGGTGGGGTTCACCCGGGAGCTGCCGGCACCGCCCCGCCTGAGC
>NZ_CAAAFT010000142.1:7093-19179 GCF_900634765.1 Candidatus Protofrankia californiensis
CCTCCCAGCCGGCGTCGGTGCGGCGCTGCAGCAGGGCGGTGGGGTTCACCCGGGAGCTGCCGGCACCGCCCCGCCTGAGCTTGTCCCAGACGGCTGTCCGGGCGATCCGGTAACGGCGCCCGGACACGCTGAACTCCAGGCGGACCCACGGCTCGGTGCCCGCGTCGGCATGGTGGGAGCGTAGGTCCTTCGCACGGGCCCGAAGCCCCGGGACGATGCCGTAGAGGGCGAAGCCGAGCGCGTCGAGCAATGTGGTCTTCCCACCGCCGGTCTCGCCGCACAGCAGCACCAGACCGCCGGCCCCGAGACGGTCGAAATCCAGCTCAACCCGACCCGGGAAAGCTCCGAAAGCGGTGAGTTCCAGGCGGTGCGGACGCATCAGGCCGCCTCCTCGGCCCGGCGGGCGTCGTCCAACGCCGCCTGTAACAGGGACCGCTCGCGCTCGCTCGGTTCGGCCCGTACATGGGTGACGAACGCCTCGGCCACGGCAAGGTCGGAACGTCCGTGGATGCGCCGGCCGTAGGTGAGTTCGTCGACGGACGCGTTGGTGGCAGGCTCGTGGCTCAGGGTGAGCGCGAAGGGAAAGCGGCGCTGCAGGGTCGCCATCGCATCCATCGGGCGGACCGGGTCGGTGAGCACCACCGAGACGAAGTCGGCGGTGTGTCGTTCGTGGACGGTGGCTGTCATCAGTTCCGCCAGCCGGCCCCGCAGCCTTGCGAGGTTGCGGTAGACGGGTACCGGGATTTCCTCCAGCCCGCTCAGGCCGTCCGCATCGATGTCCACCAGCAGCGACGATTTGATGTCGGTCGCCTCGGAAAACGAGTAGGGCAGGGGCGAGCCGCTGTAGCGCAGGCCCTCGTCCAACGCCTGCGGCCGGTGCAGATGCCCGAGCGCGGTGTAGGTGATCCCGTTGAACAGCTCCGCCGGGACGGCCGCGAGCCCGCCGACGCCGATGTCACGTTCGCTTTCGCTGACCTGGCCACCGCTGACCCAGGCGTGGGCGCAGACGATGCTGCGGCCGTCGCGCCGAGCCCGGTCGGCGTGTACGGCCCGCATGGCCCGGCCCAGCGTCGCGGCATGGCTCGGTGCCGTGCCGCCAGCCGGTGGCGTGCCGCCAGCGGGTGCCGTGCCGTCGAGGTGCGTCCCGTCGTCGGTGTCCGGACCGGGTGCCGCCGGCAGGATGGCGGCCACCGCCGCCGGTTCGAGGTAGGGAAGCGCGTAGACGTGGACGGGCCCGTGGGAGTCCTCGACGGTGACGGGTGTGGCGATGGCGGACACGTCCGTCCTGATGCGTACCCGGGGGTCGAGCAGCCCGGCCTTGTCACCGAGGCGCGCCCCGGCGTCGTGGTTGCCGCTGATCACCACCACGTGTGCGCCGGCGTCACGTACCCGCGACAGCGCCTCGTCGAACAGCCGCATCGCCGCCACCGGCGGGATGGCCCGGTCGTGCACGTCCCCACTGACCACGACGAGGTCGACGTGTTCGGCCCGGACGACCTCGACGAGATGGTCGACGAACGCGGCCTGCGCCGCCAGGAGGTCGAACCGGTGTAGGGCACGCCCTAGGTGCCAGTCGGATGTGTGCAGCACGAGCATGCCTGCACGGTAGGACGCGCCTCCGACGGTTCCGCACGCGGGTGCGGGTAGTGCGCGTGCCCGTCCCGAGCGGTCACCATAAAGACGATCATTATGAATCCCCTGACACGCCGGTAGCCTCGTAGTGCTCCGGGGTCCGGCGGCGCGGAAAGAATATGATCGCGGCGCCTTCGGCCCTCCGGTGCCCTGGAAACGTGGGCCGTCGGCGGCGCGGAAAACATTATCGCCCCGCCTCCGGCCTTCTAGGCGTGACGCGTTGGACGAGCGTCGGGTCGGGAGGAACTGGTCATGAACAGCCTTGCGGAGGATGTCCGCGAGACCGCGGTCCGGGCGCGGGATGCCGCGGCCGTACTCGCCCCGTTGTCCCGCGCGGACAAGGACCGCGCTCTGCACGCGATGGCGGATGCGCTCCTCGCCGGTGCCGGGCCGATCCTGGCGGCCAACCGCGAGGACGTGGCCGCCGCTCGTGGCGCCGGCACCGGCGAGGCCATGATCGACCGGCTCACCCTTACTCCTGACCGCCTCACCGCGATCGCGGACGGTCTGCGCCAGGTCGCGCTGCTCGACGATCCGGTCGGCACGGTGGTACGCGGTCAGGTGCTGCCCAACGGCATCGAACTGCGTCAGGTCCGGGTGCCTCTCGGCGTGGTCGGGATCATCTACGAGGCCCGTCCGAACGTGACGGTCGACGCGGCCGGCCTGTGCGTCAAAAGCGGCAACGCCGTGCTGCTGCGTGGCAGCGCCTCAGCCCTGCGTACCAACACGGCGCTGGTCGCGGCGTTGCGGGACGCCGCGGCGGGGGCGGGGCTGCCCGCCGACGCGGTCGCGCTCGTGCCCGGCGCCGACCACGAGTCCGTCAAGCAGCTCATGCGCCTGCGCGGCCTCGTCGACGTGCTGATCCCGCGTGGGGGTGCGGGGCTGATCCGGACCGTGGTGGAGGAGTCCACCGTGCCGGTGATCGAGACCGGGGTCGGTAACTGTCACGTCTACGTCGACGTCGACGCGGACCTCGACCAGGCACTGGCGATCGTCCTCAACGCGAAGACCCAGCGGGTGTCGGTGTGCAACGCGGCGGAGACGCTGCTGGTGCATGCGGGTGTCGCGGACGTCTTCCTGCCGCGGGTGCTCGCGGCGCTGCGCCAGGCGGGGGTGACGGTCCACGGTGACGACGTGGTCCGTTCCCACGACCCGTCGGCGCTGTCCGCAACGGAGGAGGACTGGGCCGCCGAGTACCTGTCGCTGGACATGGCGGTACGGGTGGTGGACTCCCTCGCCGACGCCGTCGCGCACATCCGCCGGTGGGGCAGCGGACACACGGAGGCGATCGTGACCCGTTCCCTGAGCGCGTCCCGCCGGTTCGTCGCGACCTGCGACAGTGCGGCAGTCATGGTCAACGCCTCGACCCGCTTCACTGACGGTGAACGGTTCGGGTTCGGTGCCGAGATCGGGATCTCCACCCAGAAGCTGCATGCCCGCGGGCCGATGGGCCTGACCGAGCTGACGTCCACCACCTGGGTGGGCGTCGGCGACGGTCACCTGGTGGTCTAGGCACTGTATTCCTAGAGACCAAAGGATTCCTAGAGACCAAAGGCAGCGTGATCATGTTTTCGGGCCGCCGGTGGCTCGAGTCCCCGGGGCACTGAGCGGCTGACCGCACCTGCGGGACAGAGCACCTGATTGGCGACTTGGTCACGCCAGGGGGACGCCTACGACCGAGCTGCGGCGCCAGGTACGCTTCTGACTCGGTAGGGGATAGCTCTAGACATTCCATTACTTGTCTTCTTGTCCAGATCATGATCGGACAAGGAGTGGTCTGCCCGTTCGAGCGTTTCGGGGGCGTCGGGCGTCGGATTCCATGGTGGGGCTGTGCCAACGACGGAGGGAACGCCGTGTCGGATGGGGATGTGCCGACTGGTGTCGGGTCGCATACGGCAAACATGATCACTTTGGGATGCGGCGTGGCGGGGGTGGTCGCTGTGGCAGGGGCGTTCCTGCCGTGGGCGGGCGCGACCCTGTCCGACCGCGGCGCCGATCTGCTGCACCGCAGCAGGACGGGGCTGGAGCTGTCCTGGCATGGCAAGGTGGTGCTCGGACTGGGCATCCTCTGTGTTGTCGTCAGCGTGCTGCTGCGCGAGGTCCCGCGCACGCGTCCGCTCGGGCTGGTGCTGCCCGTGGCCGGGGGCGCGATTGCCGCCCTCGCCGCCATTAAGATCAATGCTGGGGATGCGATAGCCGCCAGGTTCCTGCGGCTGCGGATTGGCACTTTCCAGACGGATCATCCCGTGGCCACCGCCGAGGTGGGTCTGGGCCTGTGGCTCAGCCTCACCGCCGGTGTCGTGCTGCTCCTCGGCGGGATCGCATGGCAGGCGGCCGGCCGTTCCGTGCAGGTATCCGGTGACATAGCCTGATGATGATCGACTCTCAGGACGTCTGTTGCGTGTCGGTTTCGTGTGCCTGCCGCCCGGCATCCGGGGTCAGTGCCCCCCAGCCTCCCTAGCACTGCGGCGGCACGACGTCCTTGACGGATCGTAGATCGCAACCAGTACGGACTGATTCGGGTATGGCGCCGCCATCGCGTGGTCGACGCCGGGTGATCCGACCTGGATCCGGCGGATCGCCGACCGCGAACATGTCGACAACGGACAAGGTTTTGGCGCGTATCCCTGTCCCGGCGCGGGCCGGTTCACCGAACTGCATGCGACGCATGTCGTGGCGCTGACCACAGCCCGCCGGTGGCACGAGTCCTTGGAAGAGAATTGGCCTACGACTACACCTCCTTCTCGAAGCTCGCGGGTCCACTCACCCTTCCGCCTGCTGACGCAGAGTACCACGTTGCCTACCGTAAGGTGATGGTGGGTCGGGAGCTCTGGATGGTGCTGCCGCTCCTGATAGCTACCGTCGGGTTGTCGTCGCTGTTCTTCGTCTGGCTGGTCCAACCGGATCACTTTCCTCAGAGCAGGTACCTGCCAGCGCCGGTGCGCATCGGCAACGCGGTCATGTTCTGGATGATCGTCGTCTCCGAGGGCATCCGGTTACTCAATTCGATCACTCTTTGCTGGGCCGCCTACATCATGCGCAACCCGGTGCCGGTCAGGCCCCCGGCAGGTCTGCGGATCGCTTTCACGACCACCATCGTGCCGTCGAAGGAACCACTGGACGTCGTGCGCGACACCCTGATCGCGGCCCGGCAGATCCGTTACGGCACACCCATCGACATCTGGCTGCTCGACGAGGGGGACGACCCGACGGTCCGCCGGATGTGCGAGGACCTCGGGGTCAACCATTTCACCCGCAAGGGGGTCGAGAGGTGGAACGAGCCCAAGGGGAGGTTCCGCGCCAAGACCAAACACGGCAATCACAACTCCTGGCTGGACGCCCATGGCGCCTCCTATGACGTCGTACTGTCGGTCGATCCGGACCACATTCCGCTGCCGAACTTCGCGTCGCGCATGCTCGGCTACTTCCGCGACCCCCAGGTCGCCTTCGTCGTGGGGCCGCAGGTCTACGGGAACTTCCGCGGCTTTCTGACCCGGGGTGCGGAGGCCCAGAACTACATGTTCCACTCGGTCATCCAGCGGGCGGCCAACCGGTTCGGCTGCGGCATGTTCGTCGGTACGAACCATGCCTACCGCGTGTCGGCATGGCGGCAGATCGGCGGGTTCCAGGATTCGATCACCGAGGATCTGGCCACATCCTTCGCCGTGCACGGGGCACGCCAGTCCGACTCCGGTCATCGCTGGAAGTCGGTGTACACCCCGGATGTGGTCGCGGTTGGCGAGGGGCCGGCCACCTGGACCGACTTCTTCAGCCAGCAGCTGCGATGGGCTCGTGGCTCCAACGAGGTTCTGGTCACCGAGTCGGTACGCCGGCTGCGGAAGCTGCCGTGGGGGCAGCGCCTGCACTACGCCACCCTGATGCTGCATTATCCGACTGTCGCCCTCACCTGGCTGATGGGAATGCTGCTCACCTCCAGCTACATGGCGTTGGGGTCGACCGGGGTGACCGTGCATATATCATCCTGGCTGGCTCTCTACATCGACGTGGCCGTGGCCAGACTCCTGCTCTACATCTGGTTGCGGCGGTTCAACATCAGCCCGCATGAGGAGAAGGGCACCGCCGGAATCTCCGGAATCTTCGTCTCCATGCTGTGCACACCGTTCTACTCGACCGCTTTCGTCGGCGCTCTGCTACGGCGTCCGCTCGGGTTCGTGGTCACCCCCAAGGGCCAGAGCGTAAGTCCCGACCGGCTCCTGACCTTTCGCAAACACATCTTCTGGGCGGCGATTTCCACAGCCTCCATCGCCGCCGCGGCGGTCTTCGGCCACGTGTATCCGGCGAACACGGTCTGGGCGGCGTTATCGCTGCTCATCTGCCTCACCCCTATTGTCATGTGGTCGGTCTCCACGATTGCCGCCCGGCTTCGTTCCGCGGGAGGGCCCGGCCTGCTGCCGGTGGTGGTGTCCGAGCAGCCGGGAATACCGCAACAAACAGCGGCACCCGAACAACAAGCAGCGATGCCCGACGTGGCGGCAGCCGAAGTGGCGGTACCCGCCGCAGCGGCGGTCGCCGCCACAACCACGGCGTCATCGTCGGTCACGGCGGAAAAAACCATGTCCGTCGTGGCCGCGTCAGCCGCCGTCACGCCGGCCGCAGTGCCCCGGGGGGAGGTCGAGGAGGTCACCAGGGTGCTTGCGCGGCCGGCTGTGTTCGCGGCGTCCGCGCCTGGCGGACACTGCGAGGAGGTCACCCAGACAACGGTCGTGCCGGCGCTGTCGGCGTCCGCGCCCGGCGGATACCGCGAGGAGGCCACCCAGACGATCATCCTGCCGGCTGTGCTGTCCTCGCTCAGCCCAAGGAGTTACGTCGAGGAGACCACGCAGAAGCTGGTCCGGCCCGCGCCCGTGTCCACACCGGGCAAGCCGGGCTGGCGTACCCAGAACAGCTCCGCGCAGGTGGGCCGGTCCGCGGCCGGGCAGCCGGCACCGGGAGGTCCTGCCCGTGAGCGCCCGGCGTCCGGGGCCTATGTGGAGGACGTCACCCTGAAACTCACACCGCGCCGGCGCCGCGTCTCCGGCGACGGGCTGCTCGAGGAACTGGCATGACGGCCTCCAGGCAGGCCAGCCGGGTTCGCAGGCGGCGGATGATCCAGCTCGGCGTACTTCTTCTTCTGATCATTGCCGGAAATGGTCCGTTCGCCGCCTCGTGGGCCACCGCGCAGTACGCCGAATGGCAGTCCCACCAGCCGGACTACATGCGCGGACACGGGCGCTGGGACGTCGTCGCCGACAGCGGCACCCGGTCCATTCACGCGGCCATGCTGCGTACCGGCAAGGTCCTGCTCATGGCCGGCTCCGGCAACGACCAGGGCAATTTCGACGCGCAGAATTTCACGACCGTGCTGTGGGATCCGATCGCGAATACCTTTGCCGACGTCTACACGCCGTGGGACGTCTTCTGCGCGGGGCACGCCTTCCTCCCGAACGGTAACCTGCTGATCGCCGGGGGCACCAAGAAATACGAGATCCTGGCGCAGGACTCGCCTGACGGCAAGAAGCACGAGTATCAGGGTCTGAAGGACTCCTACATCTTCAACCCGGACACCGAGCGGTATGAGAAGACCGGCGAGCTGAACCACGCGCGCTGGTATCCGACACTGGTGACCCTCGCCGACGGCACGGTGGTGTCGGTCTCCGGTCTCGACGAGAACGGTGACATCGACCAGGGCAACACCGAGCTGTTCAGCGCGGCCACCAGGATGTGGAAGGACCATCCCGATCTCAAAAAGGTCTTTCCCACCTATCCGTCCCTGCTGCTTGCCGCCGACGGCCGGTTGTTCTTCTCCGGCGCCAACGCCGGTTACGGTCCGGCGGACGTCTCCGAACGCCAGCCCGGTCTGTGGAACCTGGCGGACAACTCCTTCCAACCGGTCGACGGGCTGCCCGAGCCGGAGATCAACGAGACGGCCGGGACGATCATGCTTGCTCCGGCGCAGGACCAGAAGGTGATGTTCATCGCCGGCGGCGGCGTCGGCGACACCCAGGACGCAAGCGCCCGTACCGCCATCGTCGACCTGGCCTCGCCCGATCCCACCTACGCCAGCGGCCCGAACCTGACGAAGGCCAAACGGTATCCTGGAGCCGTCGTCCTGCCCGACGACACGGTGCTGGTCTCCGGCGGTTCCACCGCCTACCGGGCCAAGGACTCCCTGACCGCCGAGATCTACCATCCGGACACCAACAGCTTCACCCCGGCGGCCGACCCGCACGTCGGCCGTGATTATCACTCCGAGTACCTGCTGCTGCCGGACGGGCGCGTGGCGGTCTTCGGCTCCAACCCGTTGAGCGACGAGAACATCTTCGAGACCCGTATCGAGGTGTATTCTCCGCACTATCTCTACAAGGGTGAGCGCCCGAAGATCTCCTTGGTGCCGGCCGAGATCGCCCGGGGCTCGACCATCACCGTGGCGTCGTCACAGCCGACGGCCAAGGTGCGCCTGATCCGGCCGGGTGCCTATACCCATGTCACCGACACCGAGCAACGCTCCGTGGCGCTACCCATCGTCCAACAGACAGCCGGCAGCATCACACTGGACGTCCCGGAGAATCCCAACCTGCTTCCGTCAGACTGGTACATGCTTTTCGCGACCAACGACGAGGGTGTTCCCTCCGTTGCCACCTGGGTTCATGTTGGATGAGGAGGGGCTGTATTGATCTCCAGGTCGGTCCGGCATGTCACGGGAGAACGGGGTCCGGACACTGACCGGCCGCGGCGTGGCACCTGGGTCAGGGCTGCCGCGGTCGCGGGCGCCATGTCGGTCCTTGCCGCCTGCGGTGGCGGGGGCGCAGCGAACCCCCCGGCGGTCAGGACCGCCGGGCTGACCACACCGCTGAATGCGGTCGGCGCGCAGTGTCCCGCCGGGGACCCCGCCGGTCGCGGCGCGGTGGCAGGGCCGGGTCCGCACGGCCCGGCGCCTCGGGCGCCGTTTCTCATCGACTCGAACAGCCAGCCGGCCCAGGCGGCGCGTCAGGACCCGGCCACCGGGACGGCCGCCGCGGCGGTCGCCGCCAGGCCGCTGGCCTACCCGGTCGGGGACTGGCTGGGGGAGAACGTCCAGGCCGAGGTGGCGGCGCGCACGGCCGAGGCGGACCAAACCGGCGCCACCGCCGTCTTCATGGTCTATGCGATCCCGCACCGTGACGTAGGCGCGGGCTTCTCCGCCGGTGGAGAAGCCGACGCGGCCTCCTACCGGGCCTTCACCAGGAAGGCCGCGGCGGCCATCGGTGCCCGCAACGCCGTCGTCATCCTGGAACCGGACTCGTTGGCACAGCTGGACAGCCTGACGCCCGCTGAGCAGGAGGAGCGTTACCAGCTGCTCAACGACGCCGTCGACGTCTACGGCGGACTGGCCGGCACCAGTGTGTACCTCGACGGTGCCAACTGCGGCTGGACGGCGGCACCGGTTATCGCCGACCGCCTGAACCGGGCCGGCGTGCAGCGGACCCGCGGGTTTGCCGTCAACGTGTCGAACTACTACCACACCCAGGACGAGGTGGCCCGCGCCGACGTGATCTCGGCGCTGACCGGCGGCACCCACTTCGTGGTCGACACCTCACGCAACGGGCGTGGCCCGGCGGGCGGCACCCTGAAGGACTCCTGGTGCAACCCGCCGGCACGGGGGCTGGGAACCGCACCGACGACCGAAACCGGTAACCCGCGCGCGGACGCCTTTCTCTGGATCAAGGTGCCGGGGGCCAGCGACGGAGAGTGCGGACGGAAGAACCCCCCGGCCGGTACCTGGTGGCCGGCCCAGGCCGATGAGCTCGTCCGCAACGCCACACCCTGAGCGAACACCGAGCGAACACTGCACTCCGAGCGAACCCAGACCCTGAGCGGGGCTGAGCAGGGGCCGGCCTGGGGATGCCGCCGGTCAGCCCTGGCCGTTGGTCGTGCCGCCGACGGCCTTGGCCGCGCGACGGGAGATCTCCTCGGGCGGGACGTCCTCGACGTGTGTCGACACGCTCCAGTGGTGCCCGAACGGGTCTTCGAACTGGCCGGAACGGTCACCGTAGAACTGGTTCTCGACCGGCCGCAGGCCCTTCGCGCCGGCTTTGACCGCGCGGTCGTAGGTCGCGTCCACATCCTCCACGTACACACTGATGGTGACCGGCGTCCCACCCACCGACTTCGGCCCCACGGCGGCCATCTCCGGGTACTCGTCCGACAGCATGATCAGTGAATCGCCGATCGCGAGCTCGGCATGCCCGATCTTGCCGCCCGGAGCGCCCATCCGCATCCGTTCGGTCGCGCCGAAGACCTGCGTGTAGAAGTCGATGGCGGCGGCGGCGCCGTCAACACACAGATATGGGCTGATCGTGGGGTACCCGGCGGGTATCGGCTCGACTGACGTGGTCATCGTGTGTTCCCCTCGTTCGTGCGGTGGCCGCCGGGTTGTCTTGTCGGTGGTCATGGCGCTGCTTTCAGGCCACGTTGTCGTCGGTACCCCGTCCGGGCTGACAATCACAGCCACCGTCACAGCCACCATGGCGTCCGCGCAATCATCGTGGCGCCCGTGACTGGGAGGGGACCAGCTCGTCGTGGACCGGGTGTTCCCAGATCGCCCACGGTCGCACGCCCGAACACCACAGTTCGTCCAGGATGAGCCGGTCCTTGGCGGTGTCCATGGCCCGCCAGAACCCGCTGTACCGGAAGCCGCCGAGCCGACCGACCTGCGCCAGCCGGCCGAACGGAGCGTCCACCAGGTCCTCGCCAGGACCGATCACGTCGAACACGGCTGGTCGCAGGACGAAGAATCCCGCGTTCACCCAGACGTCCTGCATCGCCAGGGGAGCGATTGATCTGATCATGGACGAATCGGAGCTGAAACCGACGGCATGCAGGGTCGCCGGGGGCCGTACCGCGAGCAGGGTGGCGACGGCCCCGCTCCGGTCGGCTTCCTCGATCATCTCGGGTAGCGGGACGTCGGACAGTCCGTCCGCGTAGTTGGCCAGGAACAGCTCCTCGGAGCCGACCAGGTCGCGTACGGCGCGCAGGCGCTGCCCCACCGGCGCGGTGAGGCCGCTGTCCACGACCGTGACCGACCAGCCGGCGGCCTCGCCGTCGAGCAGCCGGTGGCAGGGCACGCCCGGCAGTGCCGTGGGTTCGTCGACGCGCACCGTCGACAGTTCCGAGACCCAGTCGCGCACGAACTCCCCGCGAAAGCCGACACAAAGGATGAAATCGGTGTGACCGTGTGTCGCGTACCATTTCATGAGATGCCAGAGAATCGGCTTGTCGCCGACCACGTGCATTGGTTTCGGCGCGTCCGTCGTCCGCTTCGGCGTGAATACCTGGATCGTGCTCCCGTCCAGGAGGCGCTCCCCCCGGCCGCCGCAGAACAGAACAACCTTCATGCTGACTCTCCCCGCTCGCGCGGGCGGCAGGCGGGCCTCCCCAGGCATACGCCCCCGCCGGTCGAATTTTGCTGTCCACCATGCCGGACTATTCACAACGAAAAAACAACATCAATTGTTTTTTGATGGTTAAAAGTTACCGCAAGAAGTCGTTGTTGTCATCTTATCGACTTACTCTTGTCGCAAGACATGTTACGGTCGCCACCCTGGTCGATTCCGTGCTGCCGGTGCAGCCACTGCTAAACTGCCTGCACGGACAGGGGGGTGCAGCAAGGAAAACACCGCATTGAACCGCCCGTTCGGAGGTCGTGTGTCGACAGGCGCGCACGGAAGGTCCACGCACAGGGCCGCCCGCCATGCGCATCGTCCGAAATCCGGCCGTCCTCGATGGATGTGGGCGGTGCCGACCCTCGTCGTCGCCGTATTCGTGGGTTTCGGTTGTGTGCGCGTGATGTTTCCTTCGGTCTCCCCATCCTCGGTGGACGTGCTGATCCCGCGTCCGGCCGCTACGGCTACGATGGCGGCCGGACGACCGACGAGTGTTGCCGCGGTTTTCGGCTCGTTCGCCCCGGCACCGGTGGGAACAGCCACTGCACCGCCCGCGAGGCCCACGCATCCCTCCGGGCGCACCGGGGTCATCGTCACGCCGTCGCCACCACCACTGCCGGTCCCACCGGCGCCAGCCGGCGGCAACCCGTTCACGGTGGCCACGCTTTACGTCGACCCCAACAGTGACGCCATGGCCGCGGTCGCCCGGCTGCGTGGCAGCGCTCCCGCGAACGCTGCCACGTTGAACAGGATCGCGAACACCTCGCACGCGGACTGGTTCGGTGGTGACACCGCGAATCCGGGTGCCGTTCAGACCAGGGTTGCCGGCCGTGTCAGTGAAATCCGGGCCGCCGGTGCGCTACCGGTATTGGTCGCCTACGCGATCCCCAACCGCGACTGCGGCGGTTATTCCGAAGGCGGGGCCGGTGACGCGGACGCCTACCGGGCGTGGATCGCCGCTTTTGCCGCCGGTATCGGTCGAGGCCCGGCCGTGGTCATCCTCGAGCCCGACGCGATCTCCCAGACCGACTG